>CAVHKR010000145.1:0-2287 GCA_963636615.1 Acutalibacteraceae bacterium
CCACTCCATTATGCAGATAAAACAGCCAACAAAGAGTGATAGCATTACAAAAATCCCGATTTTAGAGAACAATATTTTTTTTATTAACTTCTTGTCCATACCTTTACAATATTGTGCACAAATATAGCTAATACTCCTATTTCCCACAAAAAAGAGAGGGTGACCGGTTTCATTCCCGAATCACCCTCTAAGCAATCTTCAAGAAAATTTTCTACCTCTTAGGAGCCTCCTTAAGCACCTCCTTAACAAACTTCCACCATCTCTCTACGCTCTCAATATTAACCCTTTCATCGGGAGAATGAGGAGAGAAGATTGTTGGGCCGCATGAAACCATATCCCAGTTTGGATATGTACCGCCAAGAATACCGCACTCCAGACCGGCATGGATAGCCATAACGGCAGGCTCTTTCTTAAACAGGCTCTTGTACACCTTCTTCATCTCTTTAAGAATTGGCGAATCCATGTTAGGAGCCCAACCGCTGTAACCGCCACTAAATGCAACCTTTCCACCGGCAAGCTCAAAAGTGCAACGCATCTTTTCTGCCAAATCATCCTTTGCAGAATCAACAGAACTTCTCATGAGAGAATGAACCATAATCTTACCCTCTCCGGATTTTACTATTGCCATATTGTTTGATGTCTCAACCAATCCGGGCATTGCATTACTCATTCTTTCTACTCCGTTAGGGCAGACATAAAGAGCCTTAACCGTATTAAGAGCCGTAGTAGAATCTATAGCTCTTCCTGCTATCTTCTCCTCCTTAAGTTCTATATTAAGATCCTTGTCTGTTGCGGCATACTCTACTTTAAGCTCTGCAAGTTTCTTTGCAATAACCTTTTTGGCCTTTGCCATCTTTTCCTGAGGTATAGCTACCTGTGCAACAGCCTCTCTTGGAATAGCATTACGCATATTACCTCCCTCTATAGAGATAAGCTGAGCGCCACAGTCTCTTAGCAGCGGAAGCAATACTCTGGCTATAACCTTATTGGCATTTGCTCTATATAGGTTTATATCCATACCTGAATGGCCGCCAACCATACCGTTACATGTAAGGCGGGCTGTCTTATTTCCCTTTACAACAGGCTCTGTTTTATATTTGATTAATGCAGAAGCATCCAAGCCTCCTGCACAACCAACATATAGCTCACCCTCAGTTTCAGAATCGAGATTAACTAAAATATCCCCTTTCAAAAGGCCTGGTTTTAGAGCACGTGCCCCCGTCATGCCAGTCTCCTCGTCTATGGTTATAAGCACCTCTATAGGGCCATGAACCAACGTTTTATCCTCAAGAACAGACATTGCTACAGCACAACCAAGTCCGTTGTCAGCTCCAAGCGTGGTACCGGTTGCATATACCAAATCATCCACAACTCTTGTCTTTATAGGATCCTTATAGAAATCATGCTTTACATCTGCGTTCTTCTGGGGAACCATATCAACATGGGCCTGAAGGATGATTCCCATTCTGTCCTCCATACCTTTTGTTGCAGGTTTGCGGATGATAACATTACCAATCTCATCCATCATGCTATCTAATCCAAGCTTTTTACCAAATTCATAAATATATTTGGCAGCCGCCTGCTCATGTTTTGAAGGACGCGGAATCTTTGTTAGTTCATAGAAATTCTTCCATACAATTGTAGGATTCAAATCTGTAATCTGTTTCATAATGATATTATTTAAGTGTCTTTAATCAATCTATAGAATTAAGAATCTGTTTTACAACAAACTACTTTACAAGCAATGACATTGGGAACGATACTATCTTGCCAAACTGATAAATCTGTACCCTTGTTTGCAGAAGAACCTTTGCTCCGTCTATTATCTTGGCATTCATGGTAACAGGTTTTCTGTAAATTATAGAGTTTTTTGCAACCTGTCCAATCTGTTCTACCGTTGTTGGGGATATTGGCTCCATTTCCTGTGACAGTTCAACTACAACAGGTCTTCCCCCCATGTTATCTGCAGGAAGAAGTCCCTGTGTCTCAGATATTCTAAAGGCAATATACATCTGTTTGGCAGCATCAGGTCTTGGAACTACATCAAACATCATTGTCTGCTTATCCTTTACGCTCTTTCCATAAAACAAGCTCATATATTCCTGTTCTAATCTCGATAATTCATCAAGAGCAGCTCCCATTGCCTCACCGCTATATGTTGCATCTGTGTCTCCGGTAATAATATCTATTCTTTTCTGTCTAAGTTTCAGTATCATAGCAGCCGTCTCCTCTGCCTTTTTCTCTATGCTTTTCTCAACTATCTGCCTCTGTTGTACAGGCACCTTCT
>CAVHKR010000145.1:2297-3923 GCA_963636615.1 Acutalibacteraceae bacterium
AGATGATATTCCAGCTTCGGCAAATGCAGCACTATTTGCATACGAAGGGAATCTCCAGCTGTTGGATTTTCCAACATTACCGTCTGATGTAACAATAAGCCCTTGACTTGAAAAACCAAGGAAGTTTGCCTGTCCGTTCTTTATGTTGCCTAAGTTTATAACCATGCTGAAATTAGGGTCTGCTTCAACAAAAGGAATCATCTCTATACTGTTTATCGTATAAAACTCTCCACTGGCTGGTCTTGCCGGATTGCCAAGATATTTTTCTGCATATTTTGCATACGGGCCTGCAACAAACGATTCATGATCTGCTACAACCCTAAGCCCTATTGTTGTACTTGGCAACGAATATACCACTGTACCGGCCGGGGCATTTTCTCCCGGTCTCAGTACCTGAGAATAACCGCATGTTGCAAATAGCAATGCAGTTGTAATCAAACAAATAAACTTTTTATTCATAATCATAAATTTATATTCTCACTTAGTTTGGATTCTTTTACAAAGACCTAAGACAGTTCCTCTTTTCTCTGTAATTGCGACAAAAGTATTTTATCATATATCTCTGCCTCCTGCCTGTTTAATACCCTTTTCCACCTCTTATGACTCCATAACCAGTTGTACCTGTTCTCATTAACAGAGTTTTCCAAAAGGTGGGCATACCTTTTTGTTATCTCCCCCTCCTGTAATTTTAAAGAATTCTCTGCAAGTACTGTAAATTTTATACTGTAACGTCCCCTCTTGACTCTGAATATATGCAGAAATACTACAGGGAGATTCAGTTTTTTTGCTATGTATTCAGGCCCTCCTAACATGGCGGTAGGCTGGTTAAGGAACCTTACAATCATCTTATCCTTGCCAACAGGATTCTGATCGGCTATAAGTGTGTACAGAATGGTCTCCTTTCTGTTGGCAATGATATGCCTCATTATTCTCTGCGATTCCACCACCCCACCATCTTTCTTAAACTTTTTAAACTGGTGCATGCGCATCATCTTCATTATTGAATCTGCAGAGCCACCATGAGGTTGCTTGTATGCCAGTGCGTATTTACCGTTTGAAAAATTGTCATTTGGTCTGGTATCCGGATTCCCGAACATTGCCCCTATCAGCTCCCAGTTTCCACTGTGACCCATAACCGTAAGTACAATGTTATAACGTTGGGTAATATCTGCAATCACCTCTCTGTTTTCAACAGAGACAATCTTGCACATCTTCTTGGGAGAGGCGGAGATAGCCCAGATACTTTCTAACATGATGTCACACATATATCTGTAGTATTCTCCTGCAACACTCTTTATCTCGTTGTACTTTAACTCAGGGAAACTCCGCGACAGGTTTACGTAGACAACGGAATTTCTGTACCTTAAAATATACCTAAACACAAAAGCGGCAATATCAGACAACAGGTACAGGAATCTCAAGGGCAACAAAGAGACCATATACAACAGACACCACCTGATATTTAAAAACAGCTTTTTCATTAAAATCCACAATCCAACATTACCAAATTCATTTGGCATTAATGACAAATAACAAATATAGGAGTTTTTTCTGACATTTTTCAGACATCGCTGTTTTTATGGGTTACTTACGTACTGCTTTCCAGCCTTTCGTTATAGACAATAC
>CAVHKR010000146.1:0-3884 GCA_963636615.1 Acutalibacteraceae bacterium
GGTCTGTAACGGCGTTTTTTGTCTTTTTTCACCTCTACAAGTGTCAAAGATGGGAATATAGCACCAAGTACTCTATAAAACAAGTTGGGCAAGATTTCTACAAAAAAGATGTTACAAAACAACATTTTCCCCCTCCATTAATGAGCAACACTGCGCTAAAGCAGCTCTTTCCTGTAGCCAAGTGAGCAGAGTCCAAGTTGTTTGAACTATGCTATGGCAAGGGAAACTACGCAAAGGCAACAATAAAACATTCATATTATGGCAGAAAAATTTCTTATTACACTTACCTCTCTGTTGTTGTTTTTGGGGTGTGAAAAAAGCAACCCACTCCCAGTCACAGACCCAAACGAGCAGGAGGAGAAGAATCTTACAGAGTTTACAGTAACACTTAAAGATGTCTCCCCTACTGAGACAAAAGCAGGTTTGTCGGGAGATGAAAGTCTTATAAAAAACCTTAATCTGTTTCTGTATAACAGTGACGGGGAACTGATTGCAAACATCTTTAGGGATGTTTCATCATCTGATGATTTAACATTTAACTTTATGGCTCTCGAGGGGGAAAGCTGTTCTGTCTTTGCAATAGCCAATTTAGGCTATAAGATGGAGAGCTATAGCAAGTATCAGTTGGCAGAGGAGGTTTTTAGTGTAAGCGATTTCTCCAAAATGTTTGGAACGAATGGAGAGTGCATCATGTCTGGAAGAGAGGATTTCAATGTGTCCAAGAGTGACATCATTACAGTTGAAATATCCAGAGTTGTGGCAAAGATAACGGTTATATGCAACTATGATTATTTAAATCCCGATGTTAATCTTAAAATCAACAGCATCCAGATCTGCAACATCCCCCGGCAGGTAAAATATTTTGGAAGAAATTGTATTAAAAATGTTTCTGAGGCCATGGACGGGGATTATTATTTAGAGGGACAGTTGGGTTCCATAAGCAGCGCAGGGGTAGATTTCTACGCCTTTGAGAATTATCAGGAGGCAAACCTTACAGGAGCCACTACAAATAAGCAGAAAGCAGAGATGCTTACATCACATCAGCTTAACACCTGCACCTGTATTAAGTTAGATTATGAATTTCTCAATTCAGAGAAAGTAGGCCCCATAAGCTATCTTTTTTACCTTGGCAAGAGCATGGAGGATGTTATTGTTGAACGCAATAATTACTACACGGTAACCGTCTTTTTCAACGGCAACGCTTCGAGTGATGAACTGAGCGTAAGCGTAGATAACAGTAATCTGAAGTATCGGCCGGTATCTATTGCAATAACACCGGAGGAGCTGTTATTTACAAAATTGAATACCACCGCCCAATTAAGTGCTACTGTCTCTCCTGCTGAAGCATACAACAAGGAGATTGTATGGAGCAGCAGCAATCCGGCTGTTGCAACCGTAGATAACAACGGGCTTGTTACATCTGTTAGTAATGGCAGCTGCACAATACAGGCGGTAAGCGTGGAGAATCCCAATGTTTACAATACGGCAGCGGTTAAAGTTGAGGAGATTATCGTAGAGGATGACCATATTGTATTTGACAAAACCGCTCTGCTCATGTTAGATATCGACACACAAGAGATTGGCTTTACAACAAATGAGCACAATACCAAAACACCCGTATTTACGGTTTCCGATGGGGAGATTGCCGAAATAGTGGAGCAGACGGAGAGCACCATAAAGATAAAGGCTCTAAAGCCCGGTGTCTGTACAATAAAGGGTGTACTTGGCGATGCCGAGGCTGCATGTTCCGTTACTGTTGAGGAGCTTACGATAACAGCAGAGAGAGAGGTTACTATCTACAAGGATTTTTACTACGATATTAATTATGCAATCTATCCTCAATGGGCAGCCGCCTCCCACAATCTTGCATGGAGCATAACAGATGGCCTGACAACCCCTCTCTTTGGCTTTGTTAATGGTATTAAAGGGAACAAGATAGTTGGATTGGTTTCTACAGCAGGCAATAATTCGGTCTCTGGGGAACTTACTGTATGTTTTGTTGATGCTCCCGATAAAAAGGCAACGGTAAAGGTGAATGTAAAGGATGCCATTAAGATGAAAGATAAGATTACCGCAATAGCCAATGTTGGAATCTCGGATACGTTTGAAAGTCTTGATATTGAGGCTCCGGAGCAGGCCACGGTCAATCTTGAGTTTACCAATGTAGATCCCGGTGATTATATTTTGGCATATAGAAATAGATACGGATACTCTAACGGTTGCATAAAAATATCAAATCCATGTGGGGCAAACGGCAAGTATCTGTTAACGGCAACCGTTACGGGAGACAACGGAAAAATAAATACAGCAACCTGCACAATAGAGATTTACGAACAGGTTTTCCTTGTTGGCATTTCAAAGAGCATGGACGTACTGAAAAGCAACAGTTATTCAATTGGCGGAGCTAGATATATAACAATCCGTTACGAAAATGAGATTGTTGCAAAATATCTTGCTCATCCCTCATCTATGTTCTATCCGCAAGGAGAGATAGATAATATTCCATTCTCATACTATTATGACGGAGAGCACTATACGGAGAGCCATACAGGTAAGACAGAGATAGCAGGGCCTTTTGAGTTCTGCTCAAAAGAGCCGTATTCGCTTGCCTTTGGAAAGGGTACGGGAACCGGATTTTATCCTCCAAAATATTTGGAATATTTTGCACTTGAGGCAGATAACAACGGATATATGATTACAGATGACAAAAAATATATCTACGTGACAAGCCGCCAGTTTGGTGGAGGATTTTGTGATGAATCTGTCTCATGGCAGGAGATATTTGGATATATCTATAATTAGAAGCATTCTGCTATAGAGGTGGCAAGAGGGTGATTTCACCCTCTTATAATCTCTATTTCATTATGCAACCCTACCTTGATAATCTGCGAAGGCTTATGCGTTGCCTCCCTGCTCTCGCAGACCGGGTCTACCGCAAAATCTACAGCCTCTTTTATATAAGGCTCTATCTCCTTATATATTACCGGTGATTTGCTTCCAGATAAATTGGCAGATGTTGATACTATAGGCCTGCGGAATTTGGCTATCAGTTTTTTGCAGAAAGCATCCATCGGGATTCTTATTCCGGCAGAGCCGTCACCTGCAATAACATTATCGGCAAGTCCCACAGCCCCGGGATAGATGATTGTCATAGGCTTGTCATTATCCTCTATGAGCGAAGCGGCAATATCGGGAAAAACCTTAACATACCTGGCAATCATATCCATATCCAATGCCAATGTAATGAGACTTTTAGAATCAGCCCTCCTCTTTATTGCAAATATTCTGTCAACCGCATCCCTGTTTGTAGCATCGCAGCCAAGGCCCCATACGGTATCTGTAGGGTAGAGTATTACGCCCCCCCCTTTAAGCGTCTTTATGGCTCTTTCAATATTTTCACTAATGATATGCTCTGTCATACTTATACTTGGTTTCTATATGATAATCTCTGCACTTATCGGATAGTGGTCCGACAACTCTATTTTGTCTGTATAGTGGGCAGAACAGTAAAACTCCTGGGGATATAGTATATAATCTATCCTTAAAAGCGGCCAAAGCCTTACAAAGGTACCGCCAAAACCGTATCCTGCCTCCTTAAAGGAATCCTTTCTGTCCTTGACCAACCGATGATATGTATATGAGATTGGCGTGTCATTAAAATCTCCGCAAACAATAGCCGGCAATTTGCACCTCTCTATGTTATTCTGTATGGTATTGACCTGGTCTGACCTCTTTATAAATGTTCCCAACATTTTATCGTGAACCTCCTTGTATTCATTTCTCATCTCCTCTCCAACCGCAGAGTTCTTGCTCATTTTCTTCACAAGTGCGGTAAAGGAGACGTTGTACGACTCTAAATGATTGTTAAACACCCTTATACGCCA
>CAVHKR010000147.1:0-3871 GCA_963636615.1 Acutalibacteraceae bacterium
CATATCATCATTCATTCTTTGGGGCCCTCCGGGTGTTGGAAAAACGACACTTGCCAAAATCATAGCAAAACAGCTAGACCGGCCTTTTTATACATTGTCTGCAATAAGTTCGGGAGTTAAAGATATACGGGAGATTATAGATAAATCCAATAGCGGTAATCTCTTTGCAACTAAAACTCCAATACTTTTTATAGATGAGATTCACAGATTTAACAAAGGGCAGCAGGACGCTCTGCTTGGCGCTGTTGAAGAGGGAGTATTCACGCTTATTGGAGCAACAACGGAGAACCCGTCTTTTGAGGTAATAAGTCCCCTACTCTCCCGATGTCAGGTGTTTATTCTTAAAGAATTAGAAATCAAAGATTTAGATTTATTGTTAAACAGAGTATTAACAGAAGACGAATACCTTAAACAGATAGACATAAAGATTGAGGAAAAGGAGTTGTTGTACCGATATTCAGGTGGGGATGCAAGGAAACTGCTTAATATACTGGAGATTATAGTTAATTCAAGCCTTAACAAAGATAAGGCTGTTATAATCAATAACGAAACTGTAAAGGCAAAAATTCAGGAGAATATGGCTCTCTACGACAAAAACGGAGAGCAACACTATGACATTATATCTGCATTCATAAAAAGCATCCGCGGCTCAGATCCTAACGCGGCGGTCTATTGGGTTGCAAGAATGATTGCCGGAGGAGAAGATCCTTTATTCATTGCACGCCGTATGGTGATATTAGCTGCGGAGGATATCGGGCTTGCAAATCCTAATGCCCTGCTGCTTGCCCAAGCCTGCTTTGAGGCAGTACACAACATAGGAATGCCGGAGGGGAGAATTCCCTTGTCAGAAACAGCAATCTACCTGGCATCGAGTCCAAAGAGCAATTCTGCATATATGGCAATAGACACGGCCTTGGAACTTGTAAAAAGTGATGGGGATTTACCTGTGCCATTGCATCTGAGAAATGCGCCAACCAAACTTATGCAAGAGTTAGGATATGGCAAAGATTACAAGTATGCCCACTCCTACCGGGGTAACTTTAAGGATCAGGAGTTTCTGCCGCCGGAATTATCGGGAAGAAAATTATATAATCCCGGGGAAAATCCAAAGGAGGAGGAGATGCGCAAAAGGTTATCAAAACTTTGGGAGAAATACAGATATTAATAGTTAGCTTCCCAAATAATTTGTAACTTTGCGCCAAAATTAATGCAATGGAGAGTTTAAAGATAGGCAACATAGCAGACTACGACAACAATATGTTTTTCCTAATAGCCGGTCCGTGTGTTATAGAGGGTAGAGAGATAACATTTGAAATTGCAGGGAGATTAAAAGAGATTACAAGCAGACTTAAGATTCCATTCATCTTTAAGGCATCATACAGAAAGGCAAACAGATCCAAAATAACATCCTTTACAGGTATTGGAGACAGGGAGGGATTGGAGATATTGCAAGAGATAAGAAACGAATTGGAGATACCGGTACTCACAGATATACATAATGCAGAAGAAGCGGGTCTTGCAGCATCTTATGATATTGATGTATTGCAGATTCCGGCTTTCTTGTGCAGACAGACAGATCTGCTCGAAGCAGCCGCCAAAACCGGCAAGTATGTGAACATAAAGAAAGGTCAGTTCCTCTCCCCCTCATCAATGAGGTTTGCAGCGGAGAAGGTGGAGTACCACGGGAATAACAAAATAATACTTACAGACAGAGGAACAATGTTCGGATATTTAGACCTGGTAGTGGACTTTAGAGGTATCCCTACTATGCAGTCCTTTGGGTATCCGGTTGTCATGGATGTTACACACAGCCTGCAACAACCTAATATGCCATCGGGAGTAACAGGTGGCCAGCCTCAGATGATTGAAACACTTTCCAAGGCTGCGATAGCTGTGGGAACCGACGGATTATTTATGGAAACACACCCTAATCCGTCTGTAGCAAAATCAGACGGTGCAAATATGCTTAAACTGGAACTAATGGAGAAACTTCTTGAAAAATTGGTAGCAGTAAGGAATGCTGTAGTGTAAATTATTGAATAAGAAGTTTTTGGAATTTTACTTATATAGTTTAATATGATACTTTCATCTAATTTTTCCAGGCGTTATGAGAAAGTGCCTGTGAGCATCTTTAAAGAGCAGGAAGATGCCACTAAGATTATTGTCGACAATGTAATTGCCGTAAATAATGAGAATATTGCAAATGGAAAGAAAACGGTTTTGGCACTTGATGCGTCATCATCATGTATTAAAGTTTATGACGAGTTTGTAAAGGCATACGAAAACGGTGCATTGAGCTTTAAGAATATTGTTGTCTTCTCAATTGACGAATATTATCCGTTAGACAGAAACGAGCTGCAAAGCCACTACAGATTTCTTAAAGAGTATCTTTTTGATTTAGTTGATATACCTGCCGGCAACATACACTGCCTTGAAAGTGATGCCAAGAACAATATTGCAGAGTATTGCGAACAATATGAAAATGAGATTGCAAAGCAAGGGGGAATAGATATTGTAATAACAGGGGGAATGGGTTCAAATGAACCCGGTTCTGCATATAACTCAACAACAAGACAGATAACGCTTAACTATACATCGAGAATTGCAGCTGCGAGCGATTTCTTTGGAGTTGAATATGTACCGCACCATGCAATAACAATGGGAATTAAAACGCTTACAGATGCAAAACAGTTCTACTATCTTGCTTGGGGAGAGGGAAAAGCAAAATCAATAAAGAAAATAGTAGAGGGGGCTATTACAGACCAACTGCCTGCATCATACCTTCAGGAGCATAAGGGTATTAACCTGTTTATAGACGAGGCTGCATCCGCAGAACTGACAAGAATTGCAACACCTTGGCTTACAGGTAAATGCGAGTGGACAAGCTATATGACCAGAAAATCTGTATTCTGGCTCTGCAAAAAATTGGAAAAACCGATTCTAAAGCTTACAGACCGCGATTATAATGATAACGGTATGAGTGATCTTGTAACACAGCATGGCCCGGCAAGTGCTATAAACATAAAGGTATTCAATGATTTGCAGCATACAATATCGGGATGGCCGGGAGGAAAACCAAATGCAGATGACTCTACAAGACCTGAGAGAGCACTCCCCTACCCTAAACGTGTTGTAGTGTTCAGTCCGCATCCCGATGATGATGTAATCTCTATGGGAGGAACGGTTGCGCGTCTTTCTGCACAGGGTCACGAACTTCACATGGCATATCAGGTATCGGGAAACATTGCAGTATTCGATCACGATGTTATTAGATATTTAGACTTTATAAGGGAGAGCTGCCCTATTTTTGATTTCAATTCAGACAAGGCTGAGGAAATGTATAAAAAGATAGAGGAGGAACTGAAGAAGAAACATCCCGGAGAGGCAGATCCTTTAGATGTAAGACAGATAAAGACAGTTATAAGACGTGGAGAGGCAAGGGCGGCATGCCGTTATCTTGGTATACCGGAGGAGAGAGTACATTTCCTTGAGCTACCGTTCTATGAAACAGGCGGAGTTAAGAAGAAACCGCTTGGAAGGGAGGATATAGATATAGTAAAGAATCTGTTAAGGCAAGTAAAACCTCATCAGATTTTTACGGCCGGAGACCTTTCTGACCCCCATGGAACACACAGGGTATGCTTTCAGGCAGTGATAGCAGCTTGCGAAGAGCTTAAGAATGAGGATTGGTTTAAGGACTGCAGAGTATGGATGTACAGAGGTGCATGGCAGGAGTGGGATGTTGCAGAGGCAGAAATGGCAGTTCCGTTAAGCCCTGAGGAGGTTGAGATTAAAAGAGAGGCAATCTTCCGTCATCAGTCTCAGAAAGACCGTCCTTTGTTCCCCGGTTCAGACAAGAGAGAGTTCTGGC
>CAVHKR010000148.1:0-3869 GCA_963636615.1 Acutalibacteraceae bacterium
GCATTGTACTCTATTGTATCCTTCTTTACCTGCATGGCATTGGCATGTGCGGTAACGGTAATCCCCTCCAACGAACTTATATCGGGCTGTATAAGGACCTCTCCCAAATCGTTGGCTCCCTGTTTTATATCAATGGTAAGGCTCTTGGACTTATAACCCATATATTCAAACTTAACATCCCATGTCCCCCTTTGGATTCCGTTTATGACAGCGACACCTTTTTCATCTGTAAGAGCATACTTTACAAGCTTGTTGTTTGCAATATTGCGTGCAGACATTGTCCCAAATTCTACCGGTTCCCTGTTTGTTGAATCAAGAAAGACGGCTTTAAGGTATGTACCTCTGCCAACCGATGGCTGCTGTGCGTTTGCAAATGTAATTGTAGAGAGCAGAACTGCCCATAACAGTAGTGCTGTACTAATCTTTAAATAGTTTTTTAAATACATAAAATCAATGCGTATAAAATCAATCAACAGAGTTTAGACTAACAATACTGTTGCAGGTTTAAGAAGCTAAGCTATTTTTTATTTATTTACTCTATCCGGATTCTCCATTGCAAAATTCTCCCAGCTCTTTACAGTTTTTTTGCCTCCAAGAGCTGTCTTGAGCAATCTGTTGCCCGGATTGTTCTTTTTCATCTCAGCAAAAACGGGATTGCTTATATGATAAAAATGACACAATGCAATGGCAAGAGCATCTGTGGCATCTAAGTATCTCTCCTCTATATCTATCTTAAGTTCCCTCTGCGCCATGGTTGCCACCTGTACCTTTGAGGCGGCCCCTTGTCCTGTAACTGCAACTTTGATGCTTCTTGGTGCATACTCAAATATTGGTATGTCTCTCATAAGGGCTGCCGCTATTGCTGCTCCTTGTGCTCGTCCCAACTTTAGCATAACTTGCGGGTTCTTCCCGTAAAATGGGGCTTCAATGGCCATTTCATCGGGAGAAAATCTATTTATAAGGTCAGATACCTGATGCGTAATCTTTTTTAGGGTAACAAAATGGTCTTTCTCTTTTATGAGGTTAATGACCCCCATATCTACAAAATGAGGTACTCCTTGCAGGACATGGATGATCCCGAAACCTAAAATACGGGTTCCGGGATCTATTCCCAAGATTATTCTGTCTGCTATCTTTATCATATTATGTCAAAGCCTGCGTATGGTTGCAATGCTTTTGGCAGATGGATATGACCCTCCTCATCCTGATTATTCTCTATGAGAGCGGCAAGGATTCTTGGCAGTGCCAATGAGCTTCCGTTAAGGGTGTGTACCAACTGCATCTTGCCGTTTTCATCTTTATATCTGAGTTTCAGACGGTTGGCTTGGAATGTCTCAAAGTTTGATACTGAACTTACCTCTAACCATCTCTGTTGTGCGGCTGAGAATACCTCAAAATCGTAGGTGATTGCAGAGGTAAAACTAAGATCTCCTCCGCATAGTCTTACTATTCTGTATGGCAGTTCCAATGCCTGTACAAGGCTCTCTACATGTTGTACCATCTCGTCTAAGGCTGCGTATGATTTGTCCGGTAGTTCATATCTTACAATCTCAACCTTGTCAAACTGGTGCAACCGGTTCAGGCCGCGCACATCTTTTCCGTATGAGCCTGCCTCCCTTCTAAAGCATTGTGTGTAGGCTGTCATCTTTACAGGGAAGTCTGAAATCTGAAGGATGGCGTCCCTGTAGATGTTGGTAACAGGCACCTCTGCTGTTGGAATAAGATAGAAGTTGTCTAAGCCAACATGATACATCTGCTCTGATTTATCGGGAAGCTGACCTGTACCGTATGCGGAGGCTTCGTTAACCATTAACGGAGGCTGTATCTCCTGATACCCTGCTGCGGTGTTTCTGTCTAAGAAGAAAGAGATTAGTGCTCTCTGTATTCTTGCTCCTTTCCCTTTGTAAACCGGGAAGCCCGCTCCTGTTATCTTTACGCCAAGGTCAAAATCTATTATATCTAACGATTTGGCAAGTTCCCAATGGGGTTTTGCGTCTGCGGGCAGAACAGGTTTCTTGCCGCCCATCTTAACAACTACATTGTCGTGGTCATCTTTTCCCTGTGGTACAAGCTCGTTTGGAATGTTTGGGAGAAGTACTAAATTAGCGGTCATCTCCCTGTCTGCTGCATCCATCCTTGCCTGAAGGTCTGCTGATTTGCTCTTTAGCTCCTGTACCTTTGCTTTAACATCCTCTGCCTCCTGTTTTTTGCCCTCTTTCATAAGAGCGCCTATCTGCTTTGACAGACTGTTCTGCTCTGCCAAACAGGCATCCAACTCTGTCTGGGCCGCTCTTCTGTCTGCATCTGCTGCAAGAATGCGGTCTATAATCTCTTTTGCATCAAAATTTTTAACTGCGAGCCTCTCTGTTACAAATTGTGGCTGTTCGCGTAAAAGCTTTAAAGTAAGCATATTATAATTCTTTTATATATTCGTTATTAAAGAAAAAAGAGCTCCCACCGGAAAGTGAGCGCTCTTTATAATAAGTGTGCGTCCGGCCTTTCCTTAGTTAGCGTAAGGCAAAACCGAAACATAAGACCTTCCTTCTCTCTTTGTAGTGAAAGTAACAACACCATCAATAAGGGCAAATAGAGTATGGTCTTTACCCATTCCAACATTCAAACCGGGATAGTGAACAGTACCTCTTTGACGTACAAGTATGTTACCGGCTTTGGCGTTTTGTCCGCCGAACAATTTAACGCCTAATCTTTTACTGTGTGATTCACGGCCGTTCTTTGAACTACCGACACCTTTTTTATGAGCCATTTCTAATAAATTTTAATTAAGCAATTGATTCAATCTGGAGTTGTGTAAGATATTGACGATGACCGTTTTTCTTGTCATAGCCTTTTCTGCGTTTCTTCTTGAACACGATAACCTTGTTACCTTTAAGATGGTCCAGTACCTTTGCTTTTACGCTGGCACCCGACACATAAGGAACGCCTACTTTAACATCTCCGTCGTTGTCGGTTAATAATACTTTGTCAAAAGAGACCTCGGTCCCTACCTCATTCTGAAGACGGTGAACATAAATTTTCTTACCGGCTTCAACTTTGAATTGTTGTCCTGCAATATCTACAATTGCGTACATCTAAAAATAATTTTAGGGGTTGTGGCTGTAAGCGGTTGACAAATGCCAACTCTTATTCTTTAGCTCATCAGCCTTAAATAATTCGGCTGCAAATCTAATTATTTTTTTTGGGAAAATTAAACAGTTTTAATAATCTTTTAAAAATTTGCAGTTTTCCTGTTTGCCGAGTGTTTAAAAAATGGCTATATTTGCATAATTTGGTTTTTGAGTAAAAACAAAAAATAGCCTAAAACTTATGGAATCTCCTTTTGAATATAACACATTTGCTACAGGAAGTTACTTTATAGGACGCAGTAAAGAGGCAACTTTAATGTGTAATCTCCTTAGAGAGAGGAATAATATTTTGCTTTACGGGGCTCCAAAAATTGGCAAAAAATCTGTAATATACAATGCATTGGAGAAGTTGAGGCAGGAGGGACTCAATTTTACGGTCTGTAACATCAATCTGTTTAACATAAGGTGTGTAGAGGCTTTTTTCCTTAGATTTACCAACGACATTTTTTCCTCCTTTGCCACATCATCTACAGAATGGAACACGCTTTTAAAGAAATATCTGCCAAGCATCCCTTATGTAGTAGACGAGGGGAACAACAACAAGATAAAGTTCACATACCTGTCCAAAGAGCTTCTCTCTGTACCTCAAATTGAAGAGCTTATTTCGCTTCCCGACAGATTTGCAGCAGATTTTAACATTAGGGTTGTCATCTATTTTGAGCATTTTCAGGATTTTCAGCTGTTTGACAACCCGGCAAAGATTCTCTCGCTCATGGAGCATAACTT
>CAVHKR010000149.1:0-3862 GCA_963636615.1 Acutalibacteraceae bacterium
GTGGAAGGTACTCCTCTGTTACATTTATTACAACATAACAGCTGTCGAGATTTGTTATGCTCATTATTGGTGAACCGGGCATTACAAGTTCTCCGACAGCAGGATAGACTGCTGATACCTGCCCGTTTACAGGGGTCGTGAGTTTTGAGTCTTTGAGCAGTGCTTCAACCTGTCTTACCTGCCCTTGCGCCGCAGATACCATGGCTTTGGCTGTCTCTTTATCCTCGCTTTGTGCACCCTCAACGGCCATGTTGTATTGTGAGTGTGCTGCCGCTTCTGCAGCTGTTGCAGAGGCAGCCAAAGCTGCTACTTCATCTCTTTTCTGCAATGTTACAACGCCGTCTCTGTATAGTTTGTCTATTCTTTCAAATGTTGTCTCAGCTAAGGCTTTTTGTGCTTTTGCAGATTCCCATGCCTGCTTGGCAGTCTCAATAATCTGCTCTCTTGCCCCTTTGTCTACTTTCTTGTTCTGGTATGACGCTGCCTCCTCCATTGCCGATGCTGTTTGCAAGAGAGCGTCTGTCTGGAGGCTGTTGATAAATACAAGGGTGTCATTTACAGATACATTGTCTCCCTCGTTTACATAGAATTTGTCTACTCTCCCAAGTAATTTACCGGAAATCTTTATAACTTCAGATTCTATCTGTCCCTGCAGGGTCATGGATCTGTGTCTGTTTATGTAGATTCCTGCAAGAGACACAGCTCCGATTAACGCTATTACAATTATTACTGCACTTAACAGTGCCATTTTCTGTTTGGTTGTCATCTTCTTTTATGTTATCGTTTTCTACCGGATGTTTAGATTTTAGTTTACGCTCTCTACAAACTCATGACCTATGCCGCACAGAACCATCAGATTTGCCAATGCCACACTGTATCTGTATTTGGCAAGTGAGGTTGCAAGTTTGGCATTGTCTAATGTAGTCTGCGCTGTAACGACCTCTGTTGTTGTTGCCATTCCCTCTTTAAAGCTTTTTTGTCTTATCTCTATTAGTTCGTTGCAGAGTTGGAGCGTGGTCTCCAGTGCCTTTAGATTATAGATTGCATCCTCTGCCTGGGTTAGGTAGTTTCTTACACCGAGTGTAATTTGGTCGTATGTCTTTTCTTTGGTTATTTCTGCTTCAGTTATGGCTTTGTCTGCTAATTTTATATTCATCTCCCTGCTAAGGCCATCGAACAGATTCCATGACAGGCCTGCCCCTAATACTGTTCTGGGTGATATATATCCCGGCAGATGGTATGAATAGAGGTTCTGTTTTGCAAAAACTGCTACGTTTGGCATATAGCCGCTCACTGCTATGTTACGCTGGTTTTTGAGCGAGCCTTTTTTAAGCTCTATAGCTTTTAATGCTTTGGAATTACGGTGTACAAGGCTGTTAAAGTAATCTTCATCGGGAAGCAGATTATCTGTATCTGCATAGTCTGTAATCGGATTGATGAGGGAAATACGGGATGAGCTGTTATCTATCTTAAGCAGGTTCTTTATGGCTTTGTCTACCACGCTTACAGAGTTTTTGGCACTTTCCAACTCTCTTGCAGCGTTTTCTTTTGCCACTTGAGCCGTTAGCAGCTCTGCCTTGTTTATCATTCCGGCATTCATAAGTTTAACGGCATCGTTGTACAGCATGGTCATTGTCTTAACGTTCTCCTCCTTGACCTCAACAACCTGTAAGCTTAGCTTGAGTGTGTAATATGCGTTGATTAGCAGCAGGGTCTGGTTATCGTAGGTGAGATCTCTTAAATTTTTCGCCTGCTCAACCATTATCTTGCCTATTTTTGAGGAGTATATCCTTTTGCCTCCGGTAAAGACCGGCCACGATGCCATTACATCCATAGATGCAACATTCTTGTCTATGATTGGGACAGTGAGAGTAGAGGCACTGAGTGCCGATGCAAACTCGTTGATGGTTGTCCCCACCTTTTGTATTATCCCTATAATCTGCTCCTGCCCCAAGTGTGGAAAGAGTTTTCCCAACGTGGCTGCCAATTCTTGAGTTGTTGGCAGATTGCCGCCTAATGCCTCCTTTATTGGGGTTAGCACATTGCCATCTTCACTTATCAGTTTCCCCATGTTGTTACGGCTCTCTATATCTTGCGAGAGATGTGCATACATACCGCTTGCCGAAAGATGCGGAAACCACAAGGCGTTGAGTTTTTGGTTTGTTGCCTTTGCTATCTCAACAGCATTATCTGCCTGTTTTATGGAGCTGTTGTTGGCATTTAGTATCTGTAAGGCATCTGTCAGGGTAAGCTCTACTGTATCTGATGGTAGTTTTGAATAGATAGAATTTTGCGCGTTCACATTGACGGCAAAGGAGAGGAGAGCTGCTGTTATAATTGCAAGTATTAGTCTATTAGCCATTTCTATGGGTAGTAGTGTCGTTATAGTAGGTTATTTGATTTTACAAACCAAATAGGGATGACCAATACTCTTGATCATCCCCTGTTTGGCGGTGCGGACGGGACTCGAACCCGCGACCCCCTGCGTGACAGGCAGGTATTCTAACCAGGCTGAACTACCGCACCAATCCTATCCTAAACGGACCATCTCCGCTACGGGAGTACAAAAGTACACAGAATTCCCCAAATAATCAAAAAATAATGTGTATTTCTTGTTTAGGTTGGAGTATAGAGAGAAAGGTAATGTAGCAGCATTTGGTAAATAGCAATAATTAACATGTGTTAACTTTGTTATAAACAGCTTTTTAACAATGTAACTTACTTAGTATTAGAATATTGGCATAGTTATCAACATTATGGCTATTTATAGAAGTCTAAGATATTAACAAGCAAATGACCCTACCGAGTGTCCCTGAGTAAGGTCATTTACGCTGTGCTTAAAGCTTGAATTGAAAAACAATAATAAAACAACAATAAGAGATTTTACAATACACAAAACACTTAGTTTAACGAATGAATCTCAATCAATGGCCGAAAAAATTGTTGAGAATGTATTGTGTACCTATGTGTCTATTATAACTCCTGATTGTGATGCAAAGGTACAATGCCAATACCATTGGCGCAATTCCAATAATTTGGTATTTTGTACAGCAGTTCTCCCTATTATTAGTGATGCTTTCAATATATTTTCAAAGTCTCCGGCTTGAATTATGCTGCTATAACTGACTATGATGGAAAACATTCATCCTGATAAAGGATAACATTTAGAGTACATTGAGAAAGAAGAGGATTGTATCATGTCCGGTTCAGAGGGTATGAATGTTGGTTTTCCAAACAATCTACCATTGCTTCTTCATAACCCGTAGAATAAGGTGAAAGAACAGTTAACTCAGTACATAATTCCGTAATATTAGGGCGCAGGTGCATGGAGTCAATGACCTTGCATTCTTCATGTTCCGTTGCAGTAGGATATTTGGTTAGGTTGTGTGGCTATCCACGGAAAAATCCCCCTGCGCCAAAAAAAGTTCGTTTTCTCATATTTTGTGCTCCATTTTAGAAGAATTATGTTTTTTGTATTCTTTCTACTATGTCATTATGCTGTTCATCAAGTATATCAAGTTCTTCTTGGGCAACATTCATAATCTTTTTATTCAAGTCGTTATGTTCCCTAAGTTCCTTGAGTAAGCTTTTGTAAGCAGGAAGATAACATTCATGTATCTTTATGATATAAGTCTTTATGGCAGCATCTTTCGTAATGCGGCAACTGTGTTGACGTAATGTCTCGTTAGAATTGTTGCTGTCGAAGACAAGATGCTCTTTGTAATGGTTGTAAATCTTGTCTTCCAAGGCTGTTTTCTCTTTAATAAGGTCTTCCATTATGTGTATTCCTCCAAAGCATCTTCCTGTATTTTCTATAAAATAGCTATCTTCGGCATCACGCCAAATGTCTATATTGCTGCTA
>CAVHKR010000150.1:0-3849 GCA_963636615.1 Acutalibacteraceae bacterium
CTCGTTGAATGAGAGATTATCGTTCTGAACATACTCCCTCAGCCTCTCCACTCCTATAAATGCGGCATGCCCCTCGTTACAATGATACACCTCCGAATTAATTCCCAACGCCCTCAAAGCCCTTATACCACCAATACCAAGAATCAGCTCCTGTTTGAGCCTGTTCTCCCAGTCGCCTCCGTACAACTGATGCGAAATAGATCTGTCCTCCGGCAGATTCTCCTCAAAATCTGTATCCAACAGATAAAGGTTAACACGCCCAACCGCTACCATCCATACCCTTGCATATACATTTCTGCCTGGAAAAGCAACCGATACCGTTACCCAGTTGCCGTCATCGTCCATACATGGCACAGCCGGAGTCTTGGAGAAATCCTGAGGCTCATAATAAGACTCCTGTTCTCCCCTTCCCGATAACTTCTGCGTAAAATAGCCGTACTTGTAGAGAAAGCCTACTGCGTTCATGTTAACATTCATGTCACTTGCCTCTTTCAGATAGTCTCCGGCCAAGATCCCAAGCCCACCGGAATAGATCTTTAGCGATGTATCCAAACCATACTCCATACAGAAGTATGATATGTTTGGAGTCTTGCTATCCTTTGGCATTGACATATATTCTGTAAAATCGGTATAGACCTTATCTAATTTGTCTGTAAACTCTTTGTTCTCAGACAGTATCTTGTAATGTTTAAGGCTTATAGAATCCAAAAGGGCAATTGGATTAAAGCCGCATCCGGCCCAAAGGTCAGGATCTGCCATCTTGAACAGATCAAACGCCCCCTGATTCCAACACCACCAAAGGTTCTTTGATAGAGTATCTAACCGCTTTAGTTTATCGGGAAGATGCTTGTTTACAATAAACGACCGCCACTCCGGATTATTGGACCTGTACCTTGAAAAGGTCTGGACAGGTTCCTCTTTTCCCACAAGGCTCAACCCCTTTAATGTCCCTATCTTGTCTATTGCACGCTCGTATGCTGTGTTATAGTATTTTATGTTGTTGTCCCACAGAGCTACCTTTGATATGTCCGCAGCATTTGCGGCATACTCCTCCTTCTCTTTGTCAGAAAGCTCCGTCATCTCTATTATCTTGCCGGTAACTCCATCTACCACAACATTGTAGTTAGCATCGTTCCTCTCTATTATCTCTATAGCCTTAAGCTCTCCTTTGTAGTTCTCCATTACCCACTGTCCGAATCCTGCCAACGATGTCGTTATTGTAGGCACTTTGAATGCAAGGCTCTCCAATGGGGTGTATCCCCATGGCTCATAGTAAGATGGAAAAGCTGTAAGATCCATTCCGATAAGCAGATCGTAGTATGACATGTTGAATATGCCATCATCTCCTTTAAGGTAAGACGGAACATACATGACATCTACTGCACTGTTCTCAAACAGATTGTATCTCTTTGTATATGCCAATATACTGTCATATTCGGGGTCTTGAAGGATATGTGTAGTGTTTATGCTACCTACACCTTTACTTTCGCCTTTCAGTCTAAGTACCAGCTCTTTATCAGGGCCATTGATTCCTGCCGGAATCATTATGCAAGCCAATATCTGTTTGCCGCTGTAGCCATTCTCCTTAAGTTTGCCAAGCGCATCAATAAATATATCTATTCCCTTGTTTTTAAACTCGTAACGCCCGCTTATACCAACTATACATGTATCATCTCCATATCTCTTGCCATGCATGGCAGATGCAACCTCCAAAATCTTTGCTCTTGCCTCAGCACGTTTGCCGCTCCACTCATTCTCATTTGGAAGGAATGTTGTATCAAACCCGTTGGGAGTTATGATATTTATCCCCTTCCCAAGCATCTGACGGCACTCTTTTGCCGTTATATTGCTCACTGTGGTAAATATATCTGTGTTTACAGCAGAGACCTTCTCTAACGAGTGCTTGGCTGCAACATTAAACTGGGCGGCCTTTTCATCTCCATTATACGAAGAGATGTTGTCATACAACGGCTGGTTGTTGCATGCCAGACAACGCCCAACAACTGTGGCATGAGTTGTAAAGACTGTTGCTATAGAGAGATTCTGCTGTTTTATGTATAGAATGCCGGCACCTGTCATCCACTCATGGAACTGTGCAACAACCTTGTAATGAGGGTGCAGATTAAACTTAACAAAACTCTCTATTACTTTTCCTGAGACATATCCGAACAGCGCAGGCTCTGCATAATCCCATCCACCGCTAAGGGAATCGAGCGAAAATCTTTTCCACAGCTCCGTAAATATCTCATTCTTCCTCTCTATAAACTGAGTAAAATCTACCAATATGGCAATTGGGTTGCCATTGACTTTCCAGTGCCCAACCCTTACCCTAAGTCCATCCTCCGCAGCCTGCATCTTCCAACTCTTGTACAGAAGTTCATCCTCCTCAAACTCCGGATTATTATCTGTGTCACTCCTTACATCGGGACCAATAAGTATGTGATGATTATTGTATTCGCTACTTAACTTATATGCTTTTGTGGCTACTACCGTATGTATTCCGCCAATCTTGTTACAAACCTCCCAACTTACCTCAAAAAGGTAATCAGGTCTCTTTACCAAACTCATTTCTCTTTAACGTTTTTATTCAATTTTTCCCTCTTTTTCTTAACTCTGAGCAAGAAATCGCTCAAGACATTCATGTAATTTATAAATGCTTCGTAAGGAGTGTCGTACGGATTAAAATATTTGTGTACTGCCCCGTCTGAAAAGAACTTGGTACACATGTAATAGAAGTGGTCACTCTCCTGAAGATTTCTAAAATCAGATATAATATTTTTGTCTGCTATCTTATAGACGTCAGATTCTGCCTGATACAGCTTTGTAAAGGCTTCATTCTGCAACTCGTTACCTAACCATGCGGTAGTATCCCTCTCCTCGTCTGCCCATGATATTGGGAAAGGCACATACAACGGTGCAACAGGCTGATGATACTCGGCCGCTTCTGACGGTGTTCTGAACTTTATCCCCGATTTGGTAAGTATTATGCCCGGAAGTGCACGCATAAAATCAAAAATCCCCGATGCAGCACTCTGATGCTCTCCAAAGGTCTCATAATCCATAAAGATATTTACTACATCGTCATTCTTGCAGTTCTCCAGAAGAATATCTGCAAACTTTTCGGCTGTCAACGGCCACAGCGGTGATGTTCTGTCAGAAAATCTGAACGAAATATCATCGCTCAGCTCAAAGTTCCTGAGCAAAAGCCTGAGCCTTGGATTTATACAGTTTGTATAGATGTAGTTAGGGCTTTTCCATCCAAGTATATGCCTTGCCCCCTCTGTAAGCATTACATTGTATCCCAATGATGCAACGGTCTCCCCTATCTTGTCTGAATAGATAAGCTCTGTATTTCTGAATGCGGTTGGCTTCTTGCCAAAATATTTTACAATAAGTTTCTCATGCTCCTTTACCTGACGCACAAATTCGGATTCCGATTTAAGCGATGCCAATGAGTGAGAGAATGTCTCTACCAGAAACTCAACAGAACCAGTTTTGGCCAGTTTCTTAAAACTCTCCAACACCTCCGGAGCATACGCCTTAAACTGCTCAATTGCACCGCCTGTTATAGAGAAAGAGATCTTAAACTCCCCTTTGTACTGCTTTATAAGTTCCAACAACAGCGCATTCATAGGCAAGTAGCACCTCTGCGCAATTCTGTTCATTATTGCCTTATTGGCAAAATCGTCATAGTAATGAGAATCGTTACCAATATCAAAGAACCTGTAAAGTCTCAATCTGTCAGGCTGATGCACCTGAAAATATAAACATAATGATTTATCCATAGTAATAATTTTTTTTCTTCCCGATAAATAACGCCTTAAGGCTCTTACACATTATACGCTACGC
>CAVHKR010000151.1:0-3826 GCA_963636615.1 Acutalibacteraceae bacterium
ATATAATACTTTAGCAAAAAAAATGGTAGCTACAGTAACATCACCGGAGCAGGATGGAGTTGGCATAGCAGGTCCACAGGTTGGAATATTGCGTAGAATAGTAGCTGTACAGCGTTTTGATAAGGAAGATGCCCCATTTGAGGTATATCCCAACATAGGAATAACACGCCAATCCGGGGAAAAGGAGATTGGCCCTGAGGGTTGTCTCAGTATTCCCAACAGACGAGGAGAAATAGCACGTTATCGGGATATAAATATTACATATACCTCCCTTAGAACGCTCAATGATACCACTGAAAACATAAAAGGTTTTACAGCGGTAATTTTCCAGCATGAGTGTGACCACTTGGACGGAATACTCTACACAGACTACATAAAATAGAGGTTCAAATTCATTTTTAAAATGAAAAAATTAAGCAAGAATGCGATTATTGGCTACCCTTCCGGAATAATAACAGGCGTAACATACGGACTTAACCCCTTATTTGCCATGCCGCTCATCAATAAAGGGGTTGCTATTGAATCTATACTGTTCTTCAGATATTTTTTTGCAGTTGTGCTCTTGGGGTCTTTTTTAATCCTTAGAAAACAGGATTTTAAGATATCTTTAAAACAAGCAGGTATTCTTATGCTTCTTGGTCTGCTTTACACTTCGAGCAGTATGTTTCTCTTTGAAGCATACAACTATATTGCATCGGGACTTGCTACAACACTTGTATTCCTCTATCCTGTACTTGTTGCCATTATTATGGTATTCTTACGGGTTGTACCGTCATGGCCGGTATGGCTGGCAATTGCCGCTACTTTTGGAGGAGTGCTCATAATGACACAAGGAGGAGCCGGGCAGGCAATAAACCACGTTGGCATCCTGCTCTCTATATCTTCTGCATTGGTCTACGCTCTGTTTATAGTTATTATAAACCGCAGCAAAGCAATAGCGGGCATATCCAACACCCTGCTTACATTTTATGCTTTAAGTGTTGGCGCTATTGTATTTATTGGCAAAATAGCATTTTCACACGCAGATATTGTAGCAGGAATTTCCGGCAGCGCAGATTGGACCAACCTTGTAGGTTTGGCTCTCTTGCCAACCATTGTATCTACAGCCACCCTTGCCATTGCAACCAGAAATATAGGGGCTACCAAAGCATCTGTATTGGGTGTGTTTGAACCGATTACAGCTATACTTGTAGGCACCCTTGTATTTGGTGAACCACTTACAACAAATATTGTTGTAGGCATAGGCATAGCTGTTGCCGCCGTAACATTTATGATATCAATGACTAAACGATAACATCGGAAAAAAGTTTTATCTTTACCGTGTTGAATACAATATTAAACCAAAGTTGTTATGGATGCAAAAGAGAAAGTATTGGCGGCTATGAAAGAGTCCGGTGAGCCAATCAATGCCGGCAAAATAGCAGAGCTAAGCGGATTGGAGCGCAAAGAGGTAGATAAAGCAATGAAACAGTTAAAAGATGAAGGTGCTATTGTATCGCCTATACGATGCAAATGGACTGTTGCGTAATTGTTTTATCTTTAATGAACAAAACAAGGCAGGTCATTATTTAGGTTAATGCCTGCCTTTTTCAAACGTTTGCCATTATAAATCTTTTTGACTTGTGCGTAATTGAACGCTATCGCGCAGTTTTTCCTCGCCATGACATAGCTCAGTCTAATTCTCTTTCGTTGGATATATTAGCAATTGAAAGGCCATCAGATGTAGAAATTCCGAAGATTGGTTTTTATCGGGAAAAATATCTAATTTTACAGGCATTAAACAGTCTGTTATGATAAAAATATACGGCATGATGAGCTGCCCCGATTGTACTTATATTGAGGAGCAGGTTAAAGGAAACAGCAATTACAATGTAATAGATATTGGTCACCATGTTAGAGAACTCAAAGCCTTTCTAAAGCTCAGAGATAATAATCCTGTTTTTGATGAGGCCAAAAGAGCCGGTGCTATAGGTATTCCATGCTTTGTATTAGAGGATGGTACTGTTACGCTCAACCCAAAAGAGGCCGGTTTAAAATCATTCCCGATAATGGGGACTGTAACAGACGGTGCATCATGCAGCATAGATGGTAGTGGTTGTTAAAAGTCTGATTTGACCGAACTAGATACCAATAGCTTGTATTCTGTTGTTGGGCAGGCGCTTAATGAGTTATCAAAAATGCAATGTTTATTGTAGGTTTAACATAAACTGCAAACCGAACGCAAAGTTGTTAGAAACAATCTTGTCACAGCAGACACTAATAACACATAAATAGACAGTACCTTTAGAGGAGATGCAGAGTACGGAGCGGACATATATAGCCATTGATCTTAAGTCTTTCTATGCTTCGGTTGAGTGTGTGGAACGAGGGCTCGACCCGCTCACAACCAACCTTGTTGTAGCAGACAATAGTCGTACAGAAAAGACGATCTGTTTAGCTGTGACTCCGTCTATGAAATCTTACGGTATATCAGGACGCGCCCGCCTGTTTGAGGTCTCTCAAAGAATCAGAGAGGTCAATTACGAAAGAAGAAAGAGGTGTGGCAGGTATAGAATGGCCGGAAGATCTGTATCGGACATAGAATTAAAGGCAAATCCGTATCTGGAGGTTGACTATATAGTTGCCCCTCCACGTATGGCATACTATATAAAGTACAGTACAGATATCTACAAGATATATCTCAAATATATTGCACCGGAGGATATTCATGTCTATTCAGTGGATGAGGTATTTATGGATGTTACGGCATACCTGCACACATATTGCCTAACGGCACGTGAGCTTACGAAAAAAATAATAGAAGATGTACTGCAACAGACAGGTATTACAGCTACGTCTGGAATAGGCAGCAACTTGTATCTATGTAAAGTTGCAATGGATATTGAGGCAAAACATATTCCGGCAGATGAAAATGGGGTACGGATTGCGGAATTGAATGAGATGTCATACCGCAAAAAACTGTGGACACACCGTCCTCTTAAAGATTTCTGGCGAGTTGGAAGCGGTATAGCTGGCAAATTGGCTCAGTACGGCATCTATACAATGGGCGATATTGCAAAACAGTCTGTTATGAATGAAGAGTTGCTATATAAGCTGTTTGGCGTTAATGCAGAACTGCTTATAGACCATGCATGGGGCTGGGAGCCATGTACATTAGAGACTATAAAATCGTACAGACCATCAACTAACTCACTCAGCAGCGGACAGGTGCTTCACGAGCCATACACCGCAACAAAAACACGTGTAGTAGTAAGGGAGATGGCAGAAAGTGCTGCTCTAAACCTACTTGACAAAGGTCTGGTTACAAACCAATTGGTTCTGACTATAGGTTATGATGTTAGCAATTTGTCAAATAGTGATATAGGAGCAAAATACGTTGGAGAGGTAACTACAGACCACTATGGCAGAAAAATTCCGAAACACGCACATGGGACTGCCAATCTTAACAATCATACCTCTTCTGCCAAACAGATATCAGATGCGGTGATGGAGCTGTTTGATAAGATAGTAAACACAAACCTGCTCATTCGTCGCATAAATCTGACTACAAACAACGTAATAGATGAGCAAATGGCTGTAACTAATCCATTTCCTGTTCAATACGATCTTTTTACAGATTATGAAACCGTAGAAAAGGAGATGAGAACAGAGAAGGAGATATTAGACAAGGAGCGTAAGGTGCAGTCCGCCATTTTGAAAATAAAGAAGCAATTTGGAAAAAATGCCATACTTAAAGGATTTAATTACGAAGAGGGGGCAACTGCAAAAGAGCGTAACAAACAGATAGGAGGACATAAAGCATGAACGACCTGTACAAGGATATCAT
>CAVHKR010000152.1:0-3810 GCA_963636615.1 Acutalibacteraceae bacterium
CTTATGTAATCTCTCAAATTGAGATTACAATCTATAAGGACAATTATTTAGTAATCTCTTTCTTTAAACGCTCTGTAAGAAGAGGAATCACCTTGTTGACATCCCCTACAATTCCAACATCTGCAACCTTGAATATAGGTGCAAATTTGTCCTTGTTTACAGCTATGATAAAGTCTGACTCCTCCATACCTGCAAGGTGCTGGATAGCACCGGAAATACCACATGCAATGTACAAATCAGGGCGAACCGTCTTACCTGTCTGGCCAACCTGCCTGTCGTGAGGCATTATGCCGGCATCAACCATAGCTCTTGATGAAGATACCTGTGCATCCAAAACATCTGCAAGTTCCTGTAATTTTTCAAATCCTGCAGCGTTGCCAACGCCACGTCCGCCGGATACAAGAATTTTCGCCTCTGTAATATCCACAGTCCCCTTATTCTCTTTTACATTCTCAAGAAGTTTTACCCTAATCTTTGAGGTATCTATTTTTGGTTCAAATGGGATAACTGTTCCCTTTCTTGAATCGTCTCTGTCTCTCTTCTGCATTACGCCTGGTCTAACTGTAGACATCTGCGGTCTGTGTTCGGTACACATAATGGTAGCCATAAGGTTACCGCCAAATGCAGGACGAGTCATCATCAACTCTTTTGTATCCTCTGAAATCTCCAATTTGGTACAGTCTGCGGTAAGACCGGTTTCCAATCTTGCAGATAATCTTGGACCAAGATCCCTACCAATAGTTGTTGCTCCCAAAAGGAAAATACTAGGTCTGAAAGCCTCTATAAGCTGATATATAGCCTGTGAATATTCCTCTGTAATATAATCTTTAAGAAGGGGGTTATCCATAACAATAACCTCATCTGCACCGTATGCAATAAGATCTTTTGCTTTATCCGATATATTGCTACCAAGGAAAGCTGCAACTACTTTTTCACCAAGAACATCAGCTAAATCCCTAGCCTTTCCAAGCAACTCTAGAGCAACAGGTTGAATTTCACCATCTCTTTGCTCTGCAAATACGAAAACGTGTTTATAATTTGACTTATTCATTGTTCTAAGGAATTAAATGATGAATTTTTCTTTTAACTTGCTGATAATAATGCCAACTGCCTGTTCAGGATCAACCTCAAATACCTCACCTGCCTGTTTAAGGCCTTTGGTAAATGCCTTGTTAACCCTTGTAGGAGAACCTTTTAGACCTAACTTTGACTCATCAACATCAATTTTATCCGCACCCCAAATCTCAATCTCTTTAGAATATGCGTCAACAATACCTGAAACGCTCATATAACGAGCCTTGTATGCAGATGCCAATACTGTAAGAAGAGCAGGTCCCTCTACCTCAAGAATCTGATAGCCCTCCTCTGTCTCCTTCTTAACTATATATTTGCCATCCTTTACCTCAAAGCCTGCAACATATGATACCTGAGGAAGTCCAAGATGCTCTGCCATCTGTGGTCCAACCTGAGCTGTATCACCGTCAATAGCCTGACGGCCTGCTATAATAAGGTCATATTTCAGAGTCTTTAACGCACCTGCAAGAGCGTGAGAGGTTGCCAATGTGTCTGCTCCGGCAAATTTTCTGTCTGTTAAAAGAATAGCCCTGTCTGCCCCCATGGCGAATGCCTCTCTTAGAATAAGCTCTGCCTGAGGAGGTCCCATTGTTATAACCGTAACATTAGCTCCATATTTATCCTTTAAGCTAAGAGCCAGTTCCAAACCGCCCTTATCATCCGGATTCATAATTGAAGGTACACCATCTCTGATAAGTGTTCCTGTTACCGGATTAATTTTTATTTCTGTTGTGTCCGGAACTTGTTTAATACAAACTATTATATTCATACTCATATCTCCTACTTAAATAATTTAGAAGCAATTACCATTCTTTGAACTTCAGATGTACCCTCATAGATCTCTGTAATCTTGGCATCTCTCATCATTCTTTCAACAGGATACTCTCTTGTATATCCATAACCGCCATGGAACTGAACAGCCTTTGTTGTTACCTCCATTGCAGTCTCGGCAGCAAATAGCTTAGCCATAGCAGCATCAGCTGAGAACGGAAGACCTTTCTCCTCATTGAAAGCGGCTTTTCTTACAAGAAGTCTTGCAGCTTCTACCTTAGTTGCAAGGTCTGCCATTTGGAACTGCGTATTCTGGAACTGAGAGATAGAACGTCCAAACTGTTTTCTCTCTTTTGTGTATTTAACAGTCTCATCCATAGCGCCTTGAGCTATACCAAGAGCCTGTGAAGCAATACCTATACGTCCACCATCCAAAGTCATCATTGCAACCTTAAACCCACCACCAATTTTTCCAAGGAGATTAGCTTTAGGAACACGGCAATTCTCAAATATAAGCTCGCAGGTAGAGGAGCCTCTGATACCCATCTTCTGCTCCTTCTTTCCAATAGAGAAGCCGGGAGTGTCCGCCTCCACTATAAATGTTGTAATTCCTTTATTGCCAAGAGACTTGTCTGTCATTGTGGCAATTACATATACATTTGCATAACCTGCGTTGGTAATGAAAATCTTACTTCCGTTAAGAATATAATCATCTCCATCCAATACAGCAGTTGTCTGCTGGGCAGAGGCATCTGTACCGGCATTAGGCTCTGTAAGGCCAAATGCGCCAATCCACTCACCGCTGGCGAGTTTAGGAAGATATTTCATCTTCTGCTCCTCTGTACCATGCATTAAGATAGGTGCAGCACAAAGAGATGTATGAGCGGAAAGAATAACACCGGTTGTAGCACAAACTCTTGAAAGTTCCTCTACAGCAATGGTGTACATAATGTGATCACCACCTGCTCCGCCATAATTTTTAGGGATGTAGATTCCAAAAAGACCCAATTTTGCCATCTTTTTAACAGTCTCCATTGGGAATCTCTCTGTTTCATCTACTTCAGCAGCCAAAGGTTTAACCTCTGTCTCTGCAAACTCTCTAATCATCTGCTTGAACAGCTGCTGTGTGTTGGTTAATTGAAAATCCATATCTGTATCTATTAATATTTATAAAATCCTTCTCCGGTCTTTCTTCCAAGAAGATTGGCTCTAACCATCTTCTTAAGAAGTGGGTGTGGTCTGTATTTATCATCTCCAAACTCCTCATGAAGAACCTCCATGATTGCAAGACAAACGTCCAAACCAATAAGGTCTCCCAAAGCAAGAGGTCCCATAGGGTGATTTGCTCCAAGCTTCATAGCCTCGTCTATCTCCTCTTTTGTTGCAACACCATCTGCAAGAATACCAATACCCTCGTTAACCATAGGTATAAGTATTCTGTTCACAACAAATCCCGGAGCCTCGTTAACCAATACAGGCACTTTACCTATCGATTTAGCAAGCTCTGTAATGTTACTAGTAACCTCGTCAGAAGTTTTCTGCCCCTTGATAATCTCAACAAGTTTCATAACTGTTGCGGGATTAAAGAAATGCATCCCGATAACCTTGTCCGGTCTGTTTGTGCAGGCAGCTATCTCCGTAATAGATAGAGATGATGTATTGGATGCCAAAACAGCCTCAGGTTTACATAACTCATCGAGCTCCTTAAACAACTCCTTTTTAAGCTCCATTGTCTCAACTGCAGCCTCAATTATAAGATCTGAATCTGCAAGAGCTTTGTAATCTGTTGTTGTTGTTATATTAGCAAGAACAGCATTCTTGGCCTCTTCTGTCATTTTACCCTTCTCTACAAGTTTAGAAAGAGACTTGGTAATCTTTGCAAGCGCCTTCTGGTAGCTTGCCTCGCTTCTGCTCTTCATTAGGACAGGAACACCTGCCTGTGCAAAAGCCTGAACGATTCCGGCG
>CAVHKR010000153.1:0-3805 GCA_963636615.1 Acutalibacteraceae bacterium
GAACATACGATATGGGTTTTTTCGTCTAAAGAAAAAAAACCGTTGTTCTGCTTTATACTGTTTGGAAGAGGAACAAGATTAAGGTTATTTTGTCCCGATACATTGTTGCATAGTGCTATGAATATAACAGTGCAACATAATAGCATTCTCTTAATTGTCATATACCTATATAGTTTCTTTATGTTGCAAATATAATTTAAAAACATGAACTCTATCAATTCACAACAATAGTTGGTAAATTCATAAAAAGTAACTAAAATTGTGGAAATTTTCTGTAGAAACTAGTTTCAAAAATTAATAAATAATGGCCGAAAAATTAATATCAAAAATTCCTGAAGGAGCTTTGGCTGATAAGTGGACAAATCACAAGGCTCATATTCGCGTAGTTAGTCCGGCTAATAAGCGTAAATTAGACATCATAGTTGTAGGAACGGGCTTGGGAGGTGCTTCTGCAGCCGCTTCACTCGGTGAGCTTGGCTATAATGTTAAAGTATTTTGTATCAGTGACTCGCCGAGACGTGCGCACTCTATTGCCGCACAAGGTGGTATAAACGCTGCAAAGAATTATCAGAATGACAACGATTCTACCTACCGTTTGTTTTATGATACAATCAAAGGTGGAGACTACCGTTCAAGAGAGGCAAATGTATACAGACTTGCGGAAGTGAGCAATAATATCATTGACCAATGTGTTGCCCAGGGTGTTCCTTTTGCCAGAGATTATGGCGGATTGTTAGATAACAGATCATTCGGTGGAGCACAGGTAAGCCGTACTTTCTATGCACGTGGTCAAACCGGACAGCAGCTTCTTTTGGGTGCATACGCTGCATTAAACAGAGCAGTGTCAAAAGGACAGGTGAAATCTTATCCAAGACACGAGATGCTTGATGTTGTTATCATAGATGGTGAAGCTAAAGGTATTATAGCCAGAAACATAGTAACAGGAGAGATAGAGAGGTTTGGCGCACATGCGGTGGTTATTGCATCGGGAGGGTATGGTAATGTATTCTTCCTTTCAACTAATGCAATGAACAGTAACGGCTCTGCTGCATGGCAGTGTTACAAGAAGGGAGCTTTCTTTGCAAACCCATGTTTTGCTCAGATTCATCCAACATGTATTCCGGTGCATGGTGACCAGCAGTCTAAACTGACACTTATGTCTGAGTCGTTGAGAAACGATGGTAGAATATGGGTTCCAAAGAGGAAAGAGGATGTGGAGAGATTGCGTAAGAAACAGGTCAAGGCATCGCAGATTCCTGAGGAGGATAGAGATTACTACCTGGAGAGAAGATACCCTGCGTTTGGTAACCTTGTACCAAGAGATGTTGCATCACGTGCTGCAAAAGAGAGATGTGATGCTGGCTTTGGTGTAAACGAGACAGGGTTAGCTGTATTCTTGGATTTTAAATCTGCAATAGAGCGTCTTGGAAGGGATGTGATTACGGCACGTTACGGTAACCTTTTCCAGATGTACGAGAAGATAACAGATGTTAACCCATACGAGGAGCCGATGATGATATATCCTGCTATCCACTATACGATGGGTGGCCTTTGGGTAGATTATAACCTTATGACAACAGTTCCCGGTCTGTATGCCATTGGAGAGGCAAACTTCTCGGATCATGGCGGAAACAGACTTGGTGCATCTGCGCTTATGCAGGGACTTGCAGATGGTTATTTCATACTTCCATACACAATTGGAGATTATCTGTCTCATAAGATACAGGCTCCTAAGGTTGATACCAATGCTCCTGAATTTGTTGAGGCAGAGAAAGCTGTTAAAGATAAGATTGCAAAACTTCTTTCTATCAAAGGAAAGAAATCTGTTGATACCCTGCACAGGGAACTTGGTCATATCATGTGGGAATATGTTGGTATGGCACGCTGCGAGGAGGGTTTGAAGACTGCTATAGAGAAGATAAAAGCCCTTAGAGAGGAGTTCTGGAGCAATGTATATGTAGCAGGAACAAACGAGCAGTTCAATCAGGAGTTGGAGAAGGCTCTTAGATTGGCAGATTTTCTTGAGATAGGTGAACTTATGGCTATCGATGCATTAGACAGAAATGAGTCTTGCGGCGGTCACTTTAGAGTAGAGATGCAGACTCCGGATGGAGAAACCAAACGTGACGACGAGAACTATATGTATGTTGCGGCATGGGAGTATCAGGGTCCGGACAAACAGCCTGTACTTCATAAAGAACCGCTTAAATATGAATATATTGAGATAGCAACAAGAAACTATAAAGACTAGAAAGGAGAAGAGATATGGATTTAACATTAAAAGTTTGGCGTCAGAAAAACGCAAAAGAAAAAGGTCATTTTGAGACATATCAGGTAAAAAATATATCTCCCGACAGTTCTTTTTTGGAGATGATGGATATTCTCAATGAACAGCTTATATCACAACAGATAGACCCTGTTGCAATAAATAAAGGATGTAAATCTGAAAGCGGCCCTGTAAGTTTTGATCACGATTGCAGAGAGGGTATTTGCGGAGCCTGCTCACTATACATTAATGGTCATGCTCATGGCCCGGACAGCGAAATTACAACATGCCAGCTTCACATGCGTAAATTTAAGGATGGGGATACCATTACAATTGAACCATGGAGAAGTGCAGCTTTCCCTGTAATAAAGGATCTTGTTGTAGACAGAAGTGCCTTTGACAAGATTCTTCAGGCCGGCGGTTTCATATCTGTCAACACCGGTGGAGTTCCGGATGCAAATGCAATTCCTATTCAGAAGAAGAAGGCAGATGAAAGTATGGATGCTGCTGCTTGTGTAGGCTGCGGAGCATGTGTGGCAACCTGTAAGAACGGTTCTGCAATGTTGTTTGTATCTGCAAGAGTAAGTTCACTTGCTTTGCTCCCACAGGGCAGGGTAGAGGCTGTCAGAAGGGCAAAGAATATGGTTGCAAAGATGGATGAACTTGGTTTCGGAGCATGTACAAATACACGTGCTTGCGAGATGGAGTGTCCTAAAGCCATTTCGGTTACTCATATAGCAAGGCTTAACCGCGAGTTCTTATGTGCTAAACTAAAGGACTAAGGATAAATCTTAATATATTAGGGGGCGGTGTGCTTATTACTCACCGCCCTTTTAATAAGCGTTCAGAGGTAGGTTTTATGGAATTTTACGCAATTTCCCAGAATATTCCGGTTCATATATCGGACACCCAAAAGGGTGATATTACGCTTGTACTTCTGCATGGATACCTTGAAACTCTTTATATTTTCAGTGAGTTTGAAGAGAGGCTCTCTCCATATGCAAGGGTAATCTCATTAGATCTTCCGGGCCATGGATTAACAGGTACAAAAGAGGTTAATACAATGGAATTTATGGCAGATGTGGTTGCAGGGGTGTTAGATAAGTGTAATGTAGAAACTGCTGTTATTGCAGGTCACTCTATGGGGGGGTATGTTGCGCAGGAGTTTGTGAAGAAATATCCGAACCGTTCAAAGGGTCTTATTCTGTTAAATTCTACCCCTTTTGCAGATGATGCCCGGAAATTACATGACAGGGAACGCGAAATAGAACTGATTAAAAAGGAGAAACTTACCACAATAGCCCAATTGGGTATTCCAAAGATGTATGCTCCTCAGAATTTGCGCAGATTTGATGACAAGATAGAGGAGACGGTTGAGAATGTTGATGCGCATGACCCTGCCGGTATCATAGCATCAATCAAGGGATTGGTATCAAGAGCGGACAATTCGGACTTTATAAAGACGCTCAATGCTGGGTTAATGATTTTTGGGGATACAGACTTGTTTATCGGGAAGGAGAACTACGAAAAGATAATCTC
>CAVHKR010000154.1:0-3796 GCA_963636615.1 Acutalibacteraceae bacterium
ATTGAGACGAGAGCCAATGTGATAAACAAGCGCATTGTTTTCATAAAAGATGTGATTTTATTAGTTATTTATTATATTTCATTAATTTCATTCTCTATTGATACCTATATTTTACAAACCAGATATCATGAAGACTTATATTTATTATAAACTTTATATATCTCTCCCTCACAAGATTATCCTTTATGTTGCCTCTCTGCCCAACATCTATTGAAAAATTTGCGGAATTATACCATCTGTGAATAGGCAGAGACGCTCCTATTGTTACACCAAATCCCGTTACCTGTTTATTGTTTACCTTAACATAAGACTCTTCGTAGTACGCCCCTATTCTGTATGTTGCCCTTTTCATATAGGACTTTATATCATATCTGTTTGGAATATACTCAAAACCTATATTATAGCTATTGGCGGCCACAGGTTTAAAGTTTACTCCATTATACTCCGGTATATCTGAACTTTCCCAACCTTGATGAGAAAAATCGGCTCCTATCATCCATTTATCCTTTTTTCTTACAGATACGCCGATACCTATCTCAGACGGTATACAGAGGTTAGGGTTCTTTATTGTTTTGTTTATGATTGTATCCGTTGAATACGTGTTATCAGAAGCTATTACCTCTCTATTCAGATCCCCTCTCAATTTAGATTTCAGCCTGTATGTTGCTCCCGCAGTCAATTCCATCTTGTTGCCAATGTTGGAAAAATACTGGAGTCCGAACTGGGCCGAATGGGTATTTATAGAGTAGTTCCATCTGTTTATAATATGTCTTACCGTTGTAGATGAACCAAAATATATATTGCTGTATTTATCTAAAGCACCAAAATAGTAGATATATTGTGCTCCTATGGAGAAATTATTAAAGAGATTCATTGCCGCTCCAACAAAAAACTGATTGATGCTTCCCTCTCCGTATTTCTGATACTGTATATCTCCATATTTTGATACGAGTACCGGATCCTCCTCCAATGCCTTAAACTTGTACCCTACATTACTGTATGGGGTAATACCCACAATGAAAGCAGACTTCTTATATATAGGGGCGGTGAACATTACATTCTGCATATTAAAGGTATTGTAGGCGGAATTCACATCCCCGTTTGAATTGTAAAAATTCTGTTGGTTCAATCCAAAATCAAGCATGAAAGACAATGTATCTCTTGCTGTAATGGATGCAGGGTTTATGTAGTTTATGAATCTGTTGTCTCTTACACCGATACCTATTCCTCCCATTCCTCTGTTGAAAGATGTACCCTGTCTTGATATATCTCCTATTCCAAAGAGTGAATAGGGGGTATATGTTCCCAAAGCATCTGTACTCTGACCACTTAACTTAACATTTGCTGCAAGAACAGCAAGAATAAAAAAGATACCTTTAATTTTTATAGACATCTGTTGCATAATAATCTGCTATTTGCCCTAGTCCTAAAAGCACTAAGTTCTTTATTACAAAAATCTTTTTCCTTAATCTCCCGGCAAAATAAAGAGAATCCCCTCCGGTGAAGATGATTTTTCTATCGGGATACTTATCTATATATCCCCCCACCTCAAATATTAAGCCTAACTCAACACCTGCGGTAATTGCCCCGTTGGTTGTTATACCAATCTGGGGATAGTTGTCATCCGGTTCAATTAAAGGAAGACGTTTTGTAAAATGATTCAAGGCTTTCAGCCTCGTCTGAAAACCAAGAGAAATATTGCCCCCTGCATAGTATGCCCCTCTGTCTATAAAATCTACAGTAAGAGCTGTCCCAAAATCGAATTTTATACAGTTGTCATTTGGAAACATCATTGAAACTGCCAAAGCTCCGGCTAATCTGTCTGCCCCAAGACCCGTAGGTATAAAACCATACTTCATTTTAACCGGCAACTCCATATCCTCTCTCACAACTACCAACTTCCTGCAAATCCCTCTTAATTTATCTTCAAACTCCGGCATTTCATTCCTTACATTGGAGAGGACCACAACATCTATATCTGCTTGACGATTTTTAAAAAATTCAGACCACTCCCTGAGTAGAAAATCCAAAAAAAAATCTAAATTCTCGCCACTGTCCTTATAAACTTGCTCAAGCTTCCCCCTGTGATGGAAGGCAGCTTTACAGTTAGAATTCCCCAAATCTATAAGTAAATTAGCCACGTTTTTCAAATTCAAGGGTACAAATATAATAATTATATCAATTCCATCTAACAAAGTTTTGTTTTTGCAGCTTCTCTTTTAATTGTAAAACAATATTATATGCCTCTTCTACACTCCCAACATTATTTGCTGTCATCATTAATTTATTATTCTGCTCCTTAAGTGAAAAGGCATTGAATCCTAAACTCACTACAGAGAGTATCCCCTCAAAAACCGGAGAAGAATAATATGGGGATTTGCTGTCGTGAACAAAATAGACAAGCATTTTATTGGATTTTAACACTATCCTTTCAAATCCAAGTTTAATTGCCTCCCTCCTTAGCCTCACAACAAACATAAGCTGTTTTAACTGAGCAGGAAGCTCTCCAAACCTATCATTCAGGCTCTCCTCAAATCTCTTAAGGTCATCCTCTCTATACAGCGTATCCAACTCCTTATACAACCGTATCTTTTCTGACACCTGCGAGACATAGCTGTCCGGAATAAGAAGTTCCAAATCTGTATCTATTGTACAATCCGTTATGTATTGGTCTGCCAACTTTGTCTTTTCAACAGCCTCCTCAAACTCCTCACTATTCCTCTCCCCCTTTGTCAAGTCTATTTTACTTGCCTTTTTCAACTCTTTGCTTCCCGATAAATAATCCTGCCCCCCTCCGTTCTTTTGATACTCCTCCTGTTTCAACTCCATAAACGCCTCTTCGAGAATACGCTGGTATGTTTCAAAGCCCATCTCCGCTATAAAACCGCTCTGTTCACCCCCAAGCAGATTGCCTGCCCCCCTTATATCCAGGTCCTGCATTGCAATGTTAAAACCGCTGCCAAGATCTGAAAAAGCCTCAATGGCGCGAAGCCGTCTTCTTGCATCATCTGAAATTGAAACCATTGGAGGAACTATAAGATAGCAGTATGCCTTTTGGTTTGAACGCCCTACCCTACCCCTTAACTGATGCAAATCGCTAAGGCCAAAATTCTGGGCCTGATTTATAATAATGGTATTGGCATTTGGAATATCTATGCCGTTTTCAACTATAGTGGTGGCAATTAATACATCGTAATCTCCGGCCATAAAATCCAATACTATTGATTCAAGCTCCTTCGGCTCCATCTTACCATGTCCAACAGCCGTCTTTACTCCGGGGCATATTCTCTTTATAATATCCTCTATAGCAAGAATATCCTCTACTTTGTTATGAACAAAGAACACCTGCCCCCCTCTCTCTACCTCATTTGTTATAATCTCCCTTATAAACTCCTCATCAAAATCAATTATCTCTGTCTGTACTGGCAACCTGTTTGGTGGAGGAGTGTTGATAATTGAAAGATCCCTTGCCCCTAAAAGTGAAAACTGAAGAGTTCTCGGTATAGGGGTAGCCGTTAAGGTAAGGGTATCTATAGACATCTTCATCTGCCTCAATTTCTCCTTGGCAGACACCCCAAACTTCTGCTCCTCATCTATAATAAGCAACCCTAAATCCTTAAACTGTATCTCCTTGTTAAGAAGTCTGTGTGTGCCTATTATTATATCTATCCTCCCCTCTGCCAACTCTTTACATATATCTTTTATCTCCTTTGCACTCCTCAACCTGCTTATATACTCAACCTTACACGGAAAATCCTGTAATCGTTTGATAAAAGTTTTATAGTGCTGTAGAGCT
>CAVHKR010000155.1:0-3754 GCA_963636615.1 Acutalibacteraceae bacterium
GGGTAAGAGGCACCCCTATATAGTTGTTGAGATTCCCCTTTGTACTTACAACATTGTAAGTTGTTGCAAGGGTTGCCGTTATAAGCTCCTTGGTTGTTGTTTTTCCGTTGGTTCCGGTAAGGGCTATTACCGGTATTTTGAAACGCAGCCTGTGATGGCGTGCTATCTGCTGGAGTGTGCTCAGGACATCCTCTACAAGTATGATATTATTGTTAGAAATCCCTCCAAATTTCTCATACAGCTGCAAATCATCCATCACAACCTTGTCTGCTCCCTTTGCAAGTGCCTGCTCTGCAAACTCGTTCCCATTGAAATTCTCCCCTCTCAGTGCAAAGAAGATGCAATGCTCTTTAATCTGCCGTGTATCCGTGCAAACGCCACCGGAGCACTCTCTGTATAGATTGTACAAATCCTCTATTTCCATTTGGCACCAAATTACTTGACTCCTGTTGAACCAAAACCTCCACTGCTGCGTTTGGTCTCATCCAACTCCTCCACTTCAACCCATTCAACCTGACCATGTCTTGCAACAACCATCTGCGCCACTCTTTCTCCGGGTTCTATCATAAATTTGTCCTTTGAAAGGTTTACAAGTATAACCTTTATCTCACCTCTATAATCTGCATCTATTGTACCTGGGCTATTGAGTACAGTTATGCCATGTTTTGCCGCCAATCCGCTTCTTGGTCTTATCTGCGCCTCATAACCCTCCGGTAACGAGATGTAAAGGCCGGTTGGCACAAGTACCCTTTGAAGGCTGTCTATCTCTACAGGTTCATCTATCGAAGCTCTCAAATCCATTCCTGCAGAGAGTTCTGTTGCATAGGCAGGCAAGGCTGCCCCACTTTTATTAATGATTTTTACAGTAACCTTTTCTTTCATAATTCAAATCTTAACAAACTCACCTCCCAAGCCGTGTCCTAACAACCGCTATCAGTCCGGTAGTCTTAACGCAGTATAAAAGGAATAGTGCAAGGAGACCCGTATTGAAAGCAATCTTTACAAATGTTATTGCAGAACAGCTTTCAAACTGAGAATTCCATACAAAGGTATTCATTAAATAGGAAATTCCATAAAGAACTAAGCCGGCAGATATATATTTGCATATAACTCTCCATCTGTATGGGATAGGATAATATCTGTCCCCCAATTTTACGCTATAGACCAACATGAAGGCGACACTGAGCAAGTGTGCAAAAACAGAGGCCCAATATGAAAAGTAGGGCATAAAGGCAACATTTATAACCAAAGTGACGGCTAATCCTACAAGCGTGATTGTAACGGCATATTTTGTATAGCCGCTCAACTTGTACCACATGCTTACATTAAACAACATCCCCAATCCCATATAGGAGAGCAGCATAATTGGCACTGTTGCTACGGCTCCCCTGAACTCCTTGCCCAATATCAGCTCTATGACATCCATATAAAACATTATTCCAAGAAATATAACCATACAGAATGCTACAAAATATTCCATTACCTGTGCAAGCAGTTCTCTGTTTCTGCCTCTTGCAAAAAAGAAAGGTTCTGCCGCATACCTGAACATCTGTATAAAAAGGTTCATTATTACCGCTAATTTGAGAGCTGCTCCGTAAATGCCCAATTCAGCTCTCCATATTGTATCATGGGGAGCAAAATATCTAAAGAGTATCCTGTCTAAGCTCTCGTTGACTATGCCGGGAAGTCCTGCTATCATCAACGGCAACGAATATGCTATGAGCTGTCTGAACAGTCTGCCGTTAAAACGCAGTTTAAGATGTAAAATGCCCGGAATAAACAGCAATGTGCATACAATACAGCTTAGAAATACTGCAAAAACAATATAGGAGAAATCGGGCTGTGCAGGTATAAATGTTGCGATAATGCTTTGTGGGTGTTTCAGAAGATATTGTGGCACCACAAAAAACAGGATAAGATTGAATCCCAACTCCGAAACAATTTTTATGGTCTTGAACAGTGCAAACTTAGAGGCTTTCTCCATGTATCTAAGCTGTGCAAACATTATCGCGGTAATAGAGTCTAAGGCTAAAATTCCCCCTGTATATATTATCATTTGCTTGTAACCGCTATACCCAAGCAGACCCGCCAATGGCTCTGCAAAAAGGATGAGAGAGAGCCAGAAAAGAGCAGAACAAGCCGATACCGTTATAAAAGAGGTTGCAAAGGGATCTTTTGGATTCATCCCTTTATATTCGTCTGGGGAGTTTTTTATATTGTTTGCAAACTTAAAGCATCCTGTCTCCAAGCCAAGTACAAGAATTACCTGCAATACTGCTATATAGGACATTATCTCTGTATAGGATCCGTAATTTTCTTGGCTAAGGACTCTTGTGTATATTGGTACAAAGAAGAAATTTATCATACGGGCCAATATTGTACTCAGTCCGTATATGGCAGTTTCAGATGCCAGCTTCTTTATTGGGCTAAAATTTGACATTACCTGAACATTCTTTTCTTAAACAACAGCATTCCTATGTTAAGTTGCGTGTACCAGTTTGTACTGTCGCTCTTTGAGTAGTAAGTAGCCGCAAGTGATACCGGACCTATAGGGCTTTGCCATACAATTGCGGCATTACCTATAAACCCTCCGCTTGGCATCTGTCCGCTATACTCATACAGGCCGTCTCCAAGATGTCTTATAGTCTCCCATGGCTGAAAATATGCCGCTGTAGTATGCAGATACAGCGAATTTGCAAAGGTTATTATAGGAGATACCGAGAGCCCCAAATAGGTGTTTGCCCTGTATTTTTCCATCATAAGGGTATTACTGTGAGGTACCGGCTGAAAAACAGGCATATACAATAGCGTGGCAAAATAATTCCCTTTATCTTGCCTGGTAGAGAAGGTAAAATCTAACATGGCTCCTAACCTGAACCATCTGCTTATCCTGTAATAGCTGTCTGAATAGAATCTGCCCAAAACAGTATGTCTGAAATTATTTTTAAACTCTCCGCTGCCAAACAGATTGGTGTTCTCCATATCGGGAATTGTCTTTTTATATTTGTAAAAAGTCTCTCTCCCAAATATATATCTTGCTCCTATAAACAGTCTCTGCCCCTCTGTGGGGTAAAAGTCATGGTTAAGGGAGTTCCGCTCAATGCTTGCCTCAGGATAGACCACATCTATGTATGTCTTGTTGGGCTTGTCCTTTGAGCCGTAACTGTCATCAAAAAAGTAATGATAGTCTAACCTGCCAACCCCAACCGATATTTTTCCAACAATATTCCTTTTAATGGAGAGGGCTGTTCCCAGTGACAACTTTGCATACGACTCCCTCTCCTGCACATTGTTCGGTAACTTATCGGGAGTAAAAAAAGACTGATTCCCGCCATAATAATCAAACTGGTGCATAACAGCATCTCCGGAGAGAAATACCATTGGCTTTACCCCTATATCATATCTGAACCCAATATTTCCGCCCTTATAAAACCTGCCTATATTCATATCAATGCCTACCTTCCACGGATGAAGCCCCATATTGGAATAGGTTATTCCAAGGTATCCCTGATTAAGTGTAGAAGATGATATGTTACCACCGATGGAGATTCTTAACGGAGCGGCTTTAGTTGCCTTTATATGAATATGATAGAGCGAATCTTCTGTCTGTTTATATGAGGGATAGAATGTCCTCACCGTATTGGTTGCTATAACCCTGTAGTAGCCACGCTTAAAGGTCTCAAATTGCACATCCCCATCCTTGCCGTTTTTAAGGGTTCTGGTTATAAAGAGCTTGTCTCCCTTAGACATATTG
>CAVHKR010000156.1:0-3740 GCA_963636615.1 Acutalibacteraceae bacterium
GCAACAATAAGTCTTTTGAAGAAATGAGTGAAGAGGAAAAAGCTGATTTTATAAATGAACTCCGTAACGGACATAATCCGAATCTGGATCAGGATTATGAAGATTTGTCTACAGATGAACAGTCTGATGTGAATCCCTCTACAAGTGAAACAGATGATAGTGGCTGTTTGACAGGTGATAATAACGATAATAGCTGTTATGGTCATGGTGATTATAAAATGGAAACATATGATTCTGATGCTGCATATCCGGAATCACATTTTGCTGAAACAGACGATAGATATCTGGATGAACAATCAGAAGCAACAGAAGCATCTAATAACAGGGCCAGACGAGAATTGGAAGAGTTTCAGCGCCAACAAGACCAAGAAAGAGAAAATGAGTATGAGCGAAAGCTGCGGACTGAGCAAGAACAGTGGGAAGCTGAACAATCCCAATTAGATGACATTGAAGATGATGCCCGGCAATTTGCAAATGAATCAGATGAACGCATTGCCAATAGTAAAACAGATGAAGATTCAGATGCTTTACATGAAGAGAATAAGGAAGCACATCGCAAATTAGATAATGCTATTTATAATTCTTGCCGACATAGTAGAGGTATGTAGGTTTTTAATTTTATAAAATAAATTATTCTTATGGGACTTTTTCATAAAAATGAGAACGAAGCCTCCTTTGCCGGAGGAAGTAAAAATATCTTAGAGTCTATACAAAGGCAGACAGATATTGATGCTTTAATCTATTTAGATCCACGTCAGGACTTTAATACAAATTCAGTTATAACAGTAGCTCCTAATGAACAAGCCATATTCATTAAGAATGGAGAAATCTATGGCATACTTCCACCCGGTCGTCACTCTGTAGCTACAGAAAATTATGCGGTGTTGAGTCGCATCCGTAACATGCTCTCTGGAGGTATGAGCACCTTCACCTGTCAAGTGTATCATGTTACCACTTCTGAGATTCCAATGCAATGGGGTGCATCGGATTTTATCCAGTGTCAGGATTTCTTTTTGGGTAATGGCGTGATAGGTGTTCCAACATCTGTAAAGGCAAACGGAAAATTCCGATTTTGTTTTAATATAGATGAAAACGATAACTCTTGCGCTGAACTATATAAAAAGTTGGTAGGCAACAAAAGTTCGTTCGGAGCCATGGATCTTGACAATTTGTTCTCAACGGAAATCACACAGAAAATCTGCGTAACATTGGGTAAAACACTTACAGAGATGTCAAGAGTACAATCTATAAATGCTATTGCAATGCTTGCTGATGATATAGTAGCTCAAGTTATGCCAAGTTTCAATAGCCTATTTGCCAACTATGGGTTAAAGGTTGTAAATTTTGCATTGGAACCTCTCGTTATTGTAGATACTGAGGAACGGAAAAAATACATGGATCGTTTGATTGCTGCAGCACATACCGGCAGTTACGACAAAGCTGTACAACAAGAGTTGCTAAAGGATGTGGCTGTTAATCCTGCTGCCGGGGGAATAGCTAGTGCCGGAGCCGGACTTGGTATGGGCATAGCCGCAGGAAATGCATTTGCTACAATGGCAACAACAGCATTTGCCCAAACTACTCCACAACAGGCAGCTCCTCAGCCTGTAGGATTTGGAGGGGCAAACCGTTTTGGAGGGACTGCTCAACAGGCACCCTCATCTCAGCAAGATCCTGTAGAGACTTTAGCTAAGATGAAGAAAATGTTAGAAGCAGGACTCATAAGTCAGCAGCAATATGACAACAAGGTAGCGGAAGTACTTAGTAGAATGTAGTAATTCATTAATAATTAGTATGGTTTATGAAAAGTTCAATTATCAAGATTATAATATCATTGGTATTTTTAGCGTTGTTTAATACCTTTTTCTTCCTTTTGGGAGGAATACAGCATACAACAACCGAGTGGGTTAGCTATGGATTTATTCATGCAGCTTATCTAATGTTGTTACTTACCCCATTGTTCTGTATTGGCAATCCTAAGGGTGTCTCTGTGCAGACAGGAAGCCTTTACCTACGGGCAACATTCTACTTCTTTACAGAACTCATTGTTGGCGTTGCATTCCTCATTGCTAAGCCGGAAACGTTAACGTGGCCTCTTGTTGTGCAGGCTATTCTCGCTGCTGTTTTTCTTATTTTGCAGTTAGCCAGCGTGTTAGCTAATGATGCGAGCAATGCTGCACTCAAACAGCAGAAAACGGAATCAATCCAGATACAGACACTTGTATTGCGTTTACGAAACAGTATGCAAACATTGGAAGATGAAAACCTGCGCAAACATGTAAAAAGGTGCGTAGACTTGTTAGATGCATCTCCTCTTGAAAGTTTTTCCGAAATAGCGGATACAGAGGTCACCATGCAGGGGGCTGTAGATATTTTATGCTTTGATATAGATTCCGGAATGAATGCCGAGACTATTATTAAAGATGCCAAAAACCTGATAATTGCCATTTCAAAGCGAAATTCAGCAATCACTCTTCACAGAAGATCTAAACAATAACAATTTTATTAACTATAAAAAATTTAAACACTATGTCAGAAACAAGAGAATTGCAGATACTAAGGTGTCCTGCATGTAATGCAAAGTTTACAAATTTCAGTGCGTATAAAAAAACTATTACTTGTCCTGCCTGTCACAATGTTATAACCAATCCTATAGCAGAAACGCGCAAAGAGGATATGCCTGAGCGCATGATTCCATTCTCTACCCAAGAAAGTGATTTCGAAAACTCTTTAACGAATACCTTAGTAAATCAGGACTATGTTCCTCGCGATATATTCCAGTCTATCAGCGCTGGTAATGTATTCCGGGCATACTTGCCAATGTACCTATATGAAGGTTCTTATCAAGCCTCATGGAGTTGTGAATCTTCTTATAAGGATCAGGAAGTAAAGATTAAAAGTAATATGTTTGATAGTGGCAAAACACTGTCTACTAAAGAGGTAAAAAAATGGCGGCCACAAAATGGTAATGCATCCGGCAATTTTGCATTTCTATGTCTCGCCAACGAGGGTAAAGATGATCTTCCCGAGGAACTTCGTAATTTTACATATCAGTTTCCATACGATGTGATGATGTCAAAGAAGTTTGATCCTGAGATAATTAGTGCAGATGATGAACGACTTATTACTGTACCCAGGAATGCAGATGAGACCATTGTATGGCAGAAACATGGAAAGGATTTGGTTAATGATACCGCAGAGCGTGCTGCACTTAATCAGATTGGCAATCAGGAGATTCGTAATTTCAGGGCATCCTCCAGCTTTAACCTTGCAACAAAAGGCGAATATATGTTGGTTCCATTTTGGTTTGTCTACTATACATACAACAACAAGCGCTACAATTTTATGATGGACGGTACAGGTCAGCATACATCTTACAGTTATCCGGTAAATCAGGAGGAGGTAGATTTTGTTAATGGTAAAGAGAAGATAAAGAAGTTTACGAATTGGCTTTGGTTGCTTGTTATACTGGTAGCATGGTTGTTGGGATTCAGCTTTGCTATAGGATATCTTGTAGTATGGTTTATTGCAAAGATTGTTGTCAAAAAGCAGATGAACAAGCAAATTAACGAGCGGCTGAATGAATCAAGAGCAGCCAGACAAGCTGCGGCTGCACAACTTTAATCAATAGATAATAATCTCTAATCCAACAACCTATATAAAACTATTATTTTAAAGTTACGTACGAAGTTGTATAAAAAGGTAATTTCTGTGTTACGCTTGCTTCACAAATCCTCATT
>CAVHKR010000157.1:0-3714 GCA_963636615.1 Acutalibacteraceae bacterium
TAATAATTATGTTTAACAAATCCTCAATTAAATTGATTGGAGATTTAAAATCTCTTATCAATTGCGTGGCAAAGTTATAAATATTCCACCACTATAGCTATAAAACTTAATTTGATTAGAGATTTAACATCTCTAATGTTGCCACTATGGGATTATTGCAGCCGGTAGATTGTATCTATTTTTAAATGGTTGCCTCATTTTACCTTTCATGTTAATGAATATGGTCTAAATCTGATTAAGGCCCTTGTATGGAGATGATACTATACAATAGGAAAGAAACGATGTGGTTAAAAAAAGTACGTATAATATCTTATTAGCCCCAATTAAAATGGCTAAAAGCCGCTATGAGATTAATTTTAGTAATATTTTTGTTTCAAAAACGAAAATTTATGTGTAAATTCGCCCCTGTTGTATTCACCTATGAATTTTAAACTCATAGTGGCAACATTAAGGATTTGTTAACCTAAATTATTATTTATGTTCTTAAAAAAAATTGGTCGCCATGCATTGCGTTCGGTGGTGATGGCGTTTATTCTCGTCTTCTCGATGGGAACCGTTCTGGCACAGAACATATCTGTATCGGGTACCGTTACGGATAAAAACAACGAACCACTTCCCGGAGTGTATGTAGTGCTTCAGGGAACTAAGACAGGTACATCAACGGACGTAGATGGTAGTTACGTCCTTTCTGCACCTTCGAATGGGACTTTGCTTTTCACATCTATGGGAATGAAAGATGTTGTTGTCCCTATTAATGGTAGAAAAGTCATCAACGTTACAATGGAAGAGGATGCTCTTATGCTTGAAGACGTTGTTGTAACTGCATTAGGAATTAAAAAAGAGAGAAAATCCCTTGGTTATGCAGTAACAGACCTAAAATCTGACGAACTTATGAAAAACAAATCGGCAAACGCCATTACCTCTCTTTCTGGTAAAATTGCCGGTGTTAACATTACACAATCTTCAGGTGCGGCAGGATCTGGTGCTCAGATTATCCTTCGTGGTGGTACATCAGGATCTGAGGGTAAAGACAACCAGCCTTTGTTTGTAGTTGACGGTATCATATATGATAACTCATCTAATGTTGTAGGTAACTCTGCATTTGACGGCAGTATGAGATCTGCTACTACATCATCTAACCGTGTAATGGATATAAACCCAGATGATATTGAGAACATGTCTATCCTAAAAGGCCCTGCTGCTTCTGCTCTTTACGGATCACGAGCAGCTAACGGTGTTGTCCTTATTACAACTAAAAAAGGTAAAGAGGGTAGCATTGAGGTTAACTTGAACTCAAAACTTTCTACATCTTGGGCAAAGAGCCTTCCATCTGTTCAGAAAGAGTTTGCAAGAGGTTATATGCAGGATAACTATGATAATAGCGGTAAATACACAGGTACCACTTACAATGATTTTGCATACAATTCTTGGGGTGAAAGGTCAAGTGCACAGACATACGATAATATTGGTAACTTCTTTGAAGGAGGCCTTATTCTTGATGAGAGCTTGAGCATTTCGGGCGGTACTCAGAACAGTAACTTCTATCTGTCCGGTTCATTATATGACCAGGACGGTATAGTACCAACTACAGGCTACAGGAAATATGCATTCCGTTTTAACGGGGAGCAGAAAGCCGGTATATTTACATTCAATGCAAATGTTGCATACTCAGATGCTCATACAGACAGAACCCTTACAGGTGCCGCTCTTTACGGTTCTTCCGGTACAGGTGCTCTTTATGCAGTTTACAATTGGTCTCCATTTGACAATATGAGCCATTATCTTAACGATGACGGTACGCGTTACCGTATGTTTGATGATAGGTTAGATCCATGGGATGAGAGAGACAACCCTTATTGGTTGGTAAACAAGAACAGGATGTATGACAACGTGGAGCGTTTTACAGGTAGCGTTGGAGTTAAAGCAGATGTCGCAAAATGGTGGTTCATACAGTATAAATTGGGTGTAGACTCTTATACTCAGGTTGCATCTAACAGAATTGCTGCAGACGGTGCAATTAAACAGGTATGGCAGAAAGGTATGATGAGTGATAACTCTACCCGTTTCAGATATATCTCACACAATTTCATATCAAATATGAACAAGCAGTTCGGCGATTTTGATTTGAACTTGTTGTTGGGTGCTCAGATAGATGATACCAAGACAGATACCAATTACAAAATGGCTTGGAACTTCTCTGTTCCTGAGTTCTTTTCATACGCAAATACAACAACCAATAACAAACAGTTCTCGCATGCAGCTTCTCAGAAGAGACTTGCAGGTGTATTTGGCGAGTTCAGGGCTTCTTGGAGGAATATGTTGTTCCTGACAGTTACAGGACGTAACGACTGGACCTCTACACTTCCTAAAGAGAACCGTTCATACTTCTATCCATCAGTTAGTGGATCATTTGTATTCACAGAACTTCTTCCTAAGAGCGATGTCCTTTCATTTGGTAAGCTACGTGTATCCTGGGCAAAGGTAGGTAAGGATACCAATCCATACGAGACCGCTACATCTCTTTGGCCAACAGGTACATACCTTGGCGATAAGATAGGTGTTGGTAACACATGGTCTAAGGGTAACCCTGTTCTTAAACCAGAGATGACAAAATCTACTGAGATTGGTTTGGAGTTAAGCTTCTTTAACAATAGATTGCATTTTGACTATGCCTACTATACAAACGATTCATACGACCAGATTCTTAGCCCACGTGGACCTCAGTCTACAGGTTATATCTTCTTTTCAATGAATGCAGGTAATGTATACAACAAAGGTATGGAGTTGGCAATTTCCGGTTCTCCTATCGAAAACAAGAACTTCACGTGGAATGTAGGTTTGAACATTGCAGGTAACCGTGGTACATTGGATAACCTTCCACAGGGCTTGGATGTTATGTATGTAACAGATGTTCAGTATGCAGGTATGCAGGCTGCATCTTTCAATGGCGGTAAGTTTATGGCTATAGCAGGTACAGAGTGGAAGAAGGATGATAACGGTAATGTGATACTTGACAAGAACGGTATGCCTACATATACAACTTCACTTTCTGAGGTTGGTAATCGTGAAGCTAATTTCTCAGGTGGCTTGAATAATACTCTAACATGGAAGAACCTTTCATTCAACATGCTTTGGGAATTCCGCGTTGGCGGTGATGTTGTAAACGGTACTCAGTATGCTATGGATATATCGGGAACAAGTAAATTCTCCGGTGATGTCAGAAACAGAGCACTCACTGTTACAGGTGTAAATTCAGCAGGTGAGGCTGTAAGCAATACTTGGGAGGCTGACAAGACATACGTTTTCAATGGTAAGGAGATGAGTGGTTATAATATTATCAAGGATTATTATACTAACTATTATCCTAAAGAGTCTAGCAATTATATAACAAAGGTTAATCTGCTTAGATTACGCTCAATCTCTGTTAACTACGATTTCCCTCAGACTCTTCTTAAGAAGGTAGGCTTTATTAAGAGAGCATCTGTAATGGCTTCTGCAAACAATCTTCTGCTGTTCACCAATTACAAAGGTGATCCTGAGGTTGCAGCAGCAGGTGCCGGTGTGGGTGGTTCATCATCTGTAGGATTTGACTACTGTGGTGTTCCGGCTACAGCAGGTATGACATTTGGAATCAATCTTACTTTCTAATCTGTTAATTGAGAAAAATTATGAAATATTTAAAATCTATACTATTGAGTGGAGTATGTCTATTGG
>CAVHKR010000158.1:0-3704 GCA_963636615.1 Acutalibacteraceae bacterium
GTTTAAGGCTATGGCAGACTCCGCAAAAGCCGGCTTAAAGGCAGGCCCATGGGTTCTTATTGTTGTTTACTTCTTCTTAACTGTTGCAGAGTTGTTCATCTCTCCTCTTGGACTCTCATTTGTATCTAAGGTAGCACCTAAAAATATTCAAGGTCTTTGCCAAGGCTTATGGCTTGGTGCAACAGCTATAGGAAACCTATTCTTGTGGTTGGGTCCGCTTATGTTCAACAAGATTCCTATCTGGCAGTGCTGGAGCGTATTCCTAATAGTATGCCTTGTATCTATGGGTGTCATGTTTGGAATGGTTAAGTGGCTTGAACGCGTAACCAAATAGTAAAGTAAATACTAACAATATATTTTAGCGAGGATGACTAAAAGAGTCACCCTCGCTTTATTATTAAGTATTCCCTTCTTTACATAAATACCTCCTCTATAAAGTCAATAACTTAGTAAATTTAGATGCAACACTTATAGTCATATCCGTTGTTAGAAATTTTCCTTTGTAGAAAGCTGAAAATATTGTTGCCGGAGTAGGTGCGGCCTGCGCCTGCTCCATTGTCTCTAATTTTATGATTTTTAGAGGAATGTTATGCTCTTGTGCAAGTAACTGTAAAGTACCATTTACATAATAGTCAGTAAATGGGCAACGGTTTGTATAATACACCACCAAGCCTTTTCTATCCTCACACTCGCCACTCTTTACGCACTCTTTAAAAGAGGGATTTGCAGCGTTGGAGTTTATCTTCAATGCCAATAAAGAAAATCCATTCGACAACTTTTCAATGCTTTCAAATCCTTGGCTCAATAGATATTTGGTATCACTCATAAAGTGGAATTTCTTTGTACCGGCCACCGTAACCAAGCCATTCTTACCTTGCGCTTTTGCATCATCTATAGCGGATTGGAGCAACGCTTTGGCATGCCCGCGACCTTTATATTGCCCCGATACCCAAAAACAGTTTATCATCAAATAATCGGGAGCATCAACAGGAACCCAAGCTTTTTCGGCAGGGACATATTCAAGAAACACCTTTGCCCGTGCATCCAACCTTCTAAAAACATATCCATTCTCAAACTCCTTTTTAAGCCATGATTTTTTCATTTTATAGCCCTCAGCACACTTCTTGTCTGAAAAAGCACAGCATATATGTTCTGTGTCTATATTATCTTTTGTAAGTGTAATGTATTTTGTTCCCATAACAGCTTTATTTCATTGGTATATCATCTCCCATAACCTCCATGCGACCCTGCCTGAAAAAGGTCATTTTTCCGGATATTGTTCTCCATTTAATATCTCTTTAGTATCCCCTCCTTCATCAACATAAAAATAACCATAGTATAAATTTTAGGAATAATCACAACTACTCCAAAATATAAATAGTACAAATAGTACGTGTTTAAAATTCATAATACCTAATTAGAATCATTGGTAAATGTAAGAATGATTCGTTAATATTCAATTTTTTTATTGGGAAGCTAAAGGATAGTAAAGGAATTTGGCTACTTTTGTTGCAATAAAATCTACTAAATATGGAAGTCCCCGGCCTGCAAACAGCTCAAACTTACAATAAACATAAGGTTTCTGTGGTAATCCTCAACTGGAACGGTGAGAAATTCCTGAAAAAATACCTCCCCATATTGGTTGACAACTCTCCACAATATGCAGAGATCGTTGTTGCAGACAACGGTTCTACAGACAATTCTGTTGAGTTGGTAAAGCAAAACTATACGGCAGAGCAGGTTAGGCTTATCCTTTTTGACAAGAACTACGGTTTTACAGGTGGTTATAACAGAGCGTTCAAAGAGACGGATTGCCAATATTTTCTGTTGCTCAACTCAGATGTAAGGGTTGAAAAAGGGTGGTTGGATCCTATGGTTGAGTTTATGGACTCGCACCCACAGGTCGGAGTAGTGCAACCCAAAGTACGTGCTGAATATAGACCTCAATATTTTGAATATGCAGGAGCTGCAGGCGGCCTTTTAGATGTTTGGGGGTTCCCATACTGCTACGGCAGGGTTATGAACAGGGCGGAGAGGGATCACGGGCAGTATGATGTGCCTCAACGGATATTCTGGGCTACAGGAGCTGCTATGTGTGTCAGATCTGACGTTTACCGTAATCTCGGAGGGTTGGACGAGCAATTTTTTGCCCACATGGAGGAGATTGATTTCTGCTGGAGGACGCAGCTTGCCGGATATGAGATATGGTCTGTTCCACAGGCTACAGTATATCATGTTGGAGGGGGTACGCTTCCACAGACTTCACCGTTTAAGCTATACCTCAACTACAGAAACAATCTTTTGATGCTGTATAAAAATTACCCTGCCAAGAGCAGGGGATTGCTTCTTTTTTGGCGTAAGTGTTTGGATGGGCTATGTGCAGCAGTCTATGTCCTGCAAGGAAAAGGCAGCTATGTAAAGAGTGTATGGAGAGCGCACCGCGATTTTGCAAAGATGAAAAGGGCATATCCTAAAGATAACAATCTTGAACCGGCAAAAAAGGCAATAAAAAAACGCCTCCGTGGAAGCGTTTTTTTAAAGAAACTATTTGGTTAGTTGCAAAATGTGACTTACATATAGACTTTATTCCTCATCTGCATCCCAAGAGAAAGCATGCAAACCCATTGCAGGGTTGGTCTTGTCCAATACTTTAAGGGTCTTCTTAATGGTTGCAACCCTGTCATCCGGTCCAAAGATAAGCAGAGCCGAATTAAGTGTTGGCCATGCATGGTCTCCAAGATGAGGTTCCCCATCTACAGAACCTCTGCCTCGTACAACCTCCCAGTTTGTGTACCCTTTTAAGTGAGCCTGATTCATAAGATCGAGTATCTCCTCGTGGTACGCCTGATTGTATGATATAAATAATGCTTTCATTTCAATAAAGTTTAATTGTTATTTGGCAGCAGCCAACTCCTTCTGGGTCTTACGGAAAATCTTAATCTCTTTTCTCCTCTTACGTTTGATGCCTCGGCCTGCAAATACACAGTACATTACCGGAACAATCACCAAAGTAATCAGTGTAGATACAGATAGTCCCCATGCAACAGTCATACCCATACCTCTCCACACCTCTGCTCCTTCACCTGTTCCGATTGCCATAGGAACCATACCCAACACTGTGGTCAGAGTTGTCATAAGCACAGGACGCAGACGTGAATGGCCCGCGGTCTGAACAGCCTGAGAAACGCCCAAGCCCCTCTCCCTACACAGGATTGTATAGTCTATGAGCACAATACCGTTCTTAACTACAATACCCAACAGCATCATAAGTCCAATCAAAGACATTACATTCAATGGTGTGTTTGTTACAAACAATCCCCACAGCACACCCACAACTGCAAATGGAATTGAGAACATTATCACAAACGGATAAGTCAAAGATTCAAACTGTGCAGCCATAACAATGAATACCAATATCACTATCAATGCCATTAAAAGGAAAAGATCTCCAAAGGTATCCTGCTGATCCTCGTATGAGCCTGATATTTGCCATGAAAGATTGCCTGTCCAATCCATATCTTTAAGGATATTCTTGGTTGCTGTTACCAAATCGCTCATTGCCATTCCTTTTGGAACAACAGCGGATACAGTAATAACTCGTTCACGGTTCTTTCTTTCGATGGTTGGAGGGGTAAGTGTTTCTACAACCTTTCCAACATCTTTGATTCTCACCCCTTTTCCTGCCGCATTATACAGCATTATAT
>CAVHKR010000159.1:0-3652 GCA_963636615.1 Acutalibacteraceae bacterium
TGCGGAGTACAGCGCAATACCTCATACACCATAAACTGTGTTATAAGCGGTGTTGGTTCCAATAATCCCGATCATATAATAGAGAAGAAAACTATTACTATAAGCGTTAACATAACGGACTGGGAAGAGATTGGTGAGACTGATATTAATTTTTAGCAGAGAGTGATGCGCGAGGGAGGGGCTGTATTCATCCGGCTATTAATATGCCTGATAGCTGTTCAAGTCAGCTACGGTTGTAAAGGTAAAATATATGAGGATAGAGATGAATGTCCGTGTCTGTTAAAGATAGGCTTTACCAACGACAACAATATACACAGTTACCTGATATGGATATTTGATAAGGAGGGGAATATCCTAAAGCAGGATAATTTTCGCCCAACGGAAACGATCAGACAGTATGAAACATCAATCAAAAAATCTCTCTTTGATGTTTATGTCTGGGGCAATGTTGGAGAATATACGCTCTTTGTTTTCAATGGTACCAACTCTGTTCTCAAACAGAACCGGAACAACTCTTTAGACAAGCTCTATTTTGGGCATACCACCGGTAACAGTCTAAAAAAAGAGTCTTTGGCAATGGAGATAGAGATGTACAAACAGTATGCTGCCGTTGAACTTAATATCAGTTGCCCTGTAAACAGCAGTCTGAATCTAAAGCAGATTGCAACGCGTACAATCAGCAATAGCATAGGATATTATCTTAACGGGAATATCATTGAAGGGGAGAGCACAATACTCGCGGACATGCCAACCTCTATACATGAAACCCCCGATAACAGTACCCTCTCATTTGCATATAACATGGCAAGACCGGTATCCTTTAGCGGGCTGAGCATAGAGATTAAAGATGGGACTAAGGATATACTCTCTTTAAATATGGGCGAACTACTTAAAAAAGCAAATTATAACCTGAGCAAAGATAATCTCAATGACATTAAGCTCTATGTAGATCTCTCTGCAGGAAAATGTCTGATAGATTGCAAAGAGTGGGAGGAGATAGATGATGTTGATATTGTAATGTAGCAGACCAAGAGGGCGGCAAAAAATGATTTTGCCGCCCTCCTACTTGCTAACTATGAAAACAAAAAGAAAATCGCCATACTGCGGTAATTATTTCTTTAAAGATGGAACGGCATCTGATATAAAATCGTTTGTAGAGTTGTTTGTATCTACCAATTTGCCGTTTGTATCTGTCTTACGCCTTACACTCTTTCCATATCTGTTTGGATCCATATCTATCTCACCACAAGAGGCATAACCGGCATCCAATTTCTCCCCAAACTCTAAAGAATAGAAGAGCTGTTTAAGTGAAAGATTAACCGCATCCAATACCCACTCGTTAGGTATCTTATACGCTTTAGAGATATTCATTGTAAAATCACCCACTTTAGTATGATTTATATACTGCCCCTCCCATTTGTAATCTGCAAGGAATTTCTCCTTGGTAACAGATTTAGGGAAGACAGCTATTGCATGACCTGTGTACCCTCTATTGTGCATAATCCAATAAGAAAGAGTATATGTGTACCATATATCGAGATTAGGCACCGCCGGGTTATCTATATCCTGATTGGCAGATGAAGTAGACTGGTCATACCATTCAAAATCTGCCTTTGAAAGATCGAACGAGTTAGGATTGTCTACCGTATGATTCTGTGCATTATTGCAGATTATAATAGAAGCGCCCGGTTTTACAGGAACATCCTTACCTGTCCCCGGTATGCAATATGCTGTCTGTATCCCTGTATAACTCTCTTTTATAGGCTCTACATACTCGTATGTAAGTACAGAATTAATCTTACTCTCCATTATCATAACACCATCTGCGTACAGTGTCTCATCTGTGTTGTTGGTGAGTTTATAGTATTGGTCTCCGTTACGTTTCTCCGGTTTACCTGTATCCGGAAGTGCATTGCCTGTAAAGAATATCTCCTCTATAAGAAGCTCTCCCGGCTCTATATTTCTCCAGCTCTGGCTTATATGAACAGTCCCCAAATCCTTTTTTGATGCAGATGTAATAACCTTTACATCTGCCTCCCTATACTCATCTGTCCCGTTCTCTGCAAATACAAATGAGACAGTACCGGCTTCATTATTAACAGACGCCTCTTTTATCCAATCTGCAGACTGAGGCACCTCTACACTAAAATCTACCCCCTTAATTATCTCTATCGCATTCTCCCCTCCGTATGCCCTTACCTTAATCTCTATCTGTTGTGGGTCAGACGGCAATGTCTGGGATTTTTGGATGATTGCAATAGTAGCCATTGCCGAACCTGCTACAAGGTTAAGCCTTGCACTTCTCTCAATATCTCCCCTGTTAGATTTTACTGTTATATTAACCTTTGCATTACCCTCTCCGCTTAATGCAGACAATTCATACCAGTCCTGACCATCGGGAGTTATAGCCCATACCGTATTGGACTGAATATCAATTGCAGAAACACCTCCATCGGGAGTAAAATCAATCTCCGGAGTCTTCCCCACCTCTGTAACACCGTTAATTATAAGCGAATCAGGCTCCGAGTCCTTTGAGCATCCTATTGCAAGCACTGCAATAGATGCCAATAACAAATAAAATAATCTTCTCATAAATATCTAAATATTAAAAATTTATCTATTAAAAACACCCTCTGTGATATCTATTGTCAGAAACAGACCCCAAACGATGCCGTTAGCATATTTGCCCACTCATTGCAACCATATATGAATCTACCATATCTGACCATAAGATAGACTACCCTGTTTGATGCAATCTCACGTTGTATCCGTACCTTAGGCTCAATTGCAATACAGCTGTCTGTCAACCTGTCATACAACCCAATAAATGAAGCACGTATTCTTGCATCCGTATGCTGCTCCGGTATATCAATATTACCCTCTATGTTTGTACTATATGCCACACGCATGGCAAATTCGCAGCTATATAGGTTAAAATGTCTCATATAACCGGCCTCTGCATGCGGTACCACCATTGCAAATCTCAACTCTTTGCCTGGAAAAAGATATTCAGACTTTACATTACGATAACCGGCTCCCAGTTCAACCCAAACCCTGCCATTTTTCCCGTTAAAAATGGCCTTCCCCCTGATTTTTGCCGTAATCTTCTCATTCTCATACATCTTAAGAGAACCCAAAATCTCATGTACATTGCCCGCACCATTATCTATTATATTCTCCGTTCCTGTCCGTTTCTCATACACAGCACTGGCCTCTACTCCCCATTCTGCCGCCCCATGCAATTTTTTGTACGCAACATTACCAAATAACCTTGCTACCTTCAAATAGGTTAACTGCACCATATTCTGATTAGGCAGATAGTATTTTACTCCAAATATACCGTAACCGGCATTCGCATACCACCCCATATAATTGCGTGGAGTAACCGAAACTGTTGCAGAATACTCTCCCCCTTTATATCTGGCACTTGTATAGTCCCCTGCACCCCCAAACCTCTCATAATGGCTTCCTATACCTGTAAAGTGCAACTCTGATGTATTTGCCCCGGACTCATTATAAAAGGCAATATTCAGAAACTGCTTATATATCCTGCCTCCTATATTGAGCCCAATGAGATAGTCTCCAATGCAGATACCACCGGAGACCGCCACATTAAAATCAGACACTACACCCCTTGGACGAGGGTCTGTTG
>CAVHKR010000160.1:0-3624 GCA_963636615.1 Acutalibacteraceae bacterium
CAGGCTGCTGTCTGCTATATCCCCTTTATAGAATGTGAGGTTGTTGTATCTGCTGCTTTTAAGTACTGTTTTGTTATCTCCCGATGCATTAAAGCCAAGTTCTTTGAGTCTGGCCAATTTGTATTGCGGAGAGTAATAGCTGTTCATGTTGTCTACACCTGTAATGGCGTGCCCCTCCTTTGCAAGTCTTTCTGCAAGGTGAAATCCTATAAAGCCGGCAATTCCTGTAATGAGAATATTCATGGCGGTTATCTTTTTACGCTAATTGTATATGTGCCGTAATTGTATGAGGACAAAGTCTTTACTGTTTTAGCAAGGATAGAGTCTTTTTTAAGGTCTTTGGTCTTAAAGATAAGGACTATATTTTTTGCATCTGCAAGCTCTTTTTTGTTGAGTCCGCGCATTGTAAAACTCTTTGCGCTCTCTTTGTTTATGCCGCTGTCTGTGAGCATCTGTTTAAAGAAGGTGTCAAAGTTTTTCCCTGCCCTGAATCTGTAAAAACAGATTGTCTTTGAGTCTGCTATCTCTGCCGGACTGCCTGTAATCTGCATATTCTTGTCATTGGCTAATTCGTATGCTTTTTTACATGCATTATATCCTCCTATAAGGTTGTTAAGCTCACCTTTCATAAAGAATCCTGTAACAAATGCTACAGATAGGAGTGTGGCTCCAAGGTATTTTACGGAGCTGTTTGTGTTCTTTAGTGTAACTAACGAGATTAGCCCTCCGGCAGATAGCATGCTGCCAATTGTTATAAGCATTGTCTTGTTGTATTGTGGCTCCATGTATGTTACGTAGTACATAACGGCAGGCAGTACAAGGAGAAAGCTTATAGAGGGTAATGCTATGCACCAGCGCAGTATGTTCTCCTTTTTTATGAATGGTTTCTCTATTGCTGCCAAATGTATGATGAACGGAAGGGCAGGCAGAAGATATATCTCAAGTTTTGAGCTGATGAGGCTAAGCATGATTATGGTAATCATGAAGACTGTGAGGTACAGCTTCTCTAATGATGTTGTTGAATATGGTCTTAGCCATCCCTTTATAACGGCTGCTGCAATAAACAGGCTTAGCGGTGCTGTCATGTACCAGAATCTTGCAAGATAGTACCAGATTGGCTCTTTATGGTAAAAGGCATCTACGGCTCTGTCTATGGTCTGGTGGAACAGCAGGTTGTTTAGATATTCGTTTCCTCCTTCTACCCATACTAAAAGGAACCAGAGCGATGATAACAGTACCACTACAAGCCATGTTCTCCATCCAAAGCAGAGGTTCCAACATTTTTTAAGTCTCTTCTCCCATAGCAGAAATGCAAATATTGAGATGAGTGGTATCATTAATCCAAGCGGTCCTTTGGAGAATAGTGCAAGAAAGAGGAATATAGCAAAGAGCCATTGCCATTTTTTTGTTCCTGAATTTGCGGCAGAGAGCAGGTCTGTGCCCGATTGTGATACACGCAGTTCGTATGCTCTGTAGAATGAATAGATGGAGAGGACAATGAACATGGTCATAAGCATATCCATTCTGGCTACTACTGCAGATGCAAGGAAAAATGCAGAGGTAAACAGCATTGTTGTTGCGGTTGTGGCCGAGAATCTTAATCGGGAACTTAATCTGTTCATTACAAAGGCGGTAACGAGAGCCGGTATTACGGAGAACAGGTATATGACAAAGTTTATATGCCTGCCTAACAGTGTCTTTGCCCCCATGATGAGCCATAGGTATAGCGGTGGTTTGTCTGCATATACGGAGCCTTGGTAGTAAAAGGCAAAGAGATTGCCGTTTTCAAGGGCTTCGTCTGCAATGCTGAGATATTTGAGCTCGTTATCGGGAGTAAAGTCTCTGAATATTAGAACGGGGCAAAGGGCAATGAAGATGAGCAGTAATGTAAGCAGTTCACTCTCTGTTGCCTTAAGTTGTTTCATGTTGTGTTGTTTTTGTTTCTAATTTGATTTTTCTTGCATCTTTTGTCTGTGCAAAATTACAAGATTTCTTGTATATGAAACAAATCCGAATGATTGTCCTAATATCAGTACAGGGTCTTGTCTTACTATGGCGTATGAGACTATTATAAGTGAGCCGGTGAGGCTTATAATCCAGAATCCTGCCGGAAGGAGAGATTCTCCGTGTGCTCTTGAATATAGAAACTGATATACAAACCGCAATGTAAAGATAATCTGCCCAAGTGAGCCGTAGATTACAAGCAGTAATGGAATGTTCTCGTTTTTAAAGCATTGTTCCATAAACATTGTCCAGTCTGATAGGATATAGCACAGGCCGGCAATGGGGGTTGCATAGAGAAGGACTTGCAGTAACAGGGGTATTTTTCTCCAGACCTCTTTTTTGTTAAGGTTCCATATATATACATAATATGCTATTACCTGCCCTAACATTATTGAGAAGTCGTTTCTGAACCATCCGTAAATGAACAGCAGGTAGGAGGCAATCATGCTTAGTGCCCAGAAGATTACAGGGGATACAACTTTTTTTGCCCGTTCTGTCATTATCCACTGGGTTAGTATCCTTGCGGAGAAGAGGAGTTGCGCCAAGAGTCCTACTGCGTATAGTACAATGTTGTCCATCTATCTGTTGTCTTTTTTATTCTGTCTCCTGTAGGTTGTCATCTTTTATATTGTATTCTATATATCTCTTTTTCATCCATCTGAATGCAAAGCAGTCTTTGAATGGGCCTGCAAGCCTGTTCCACAGGTTGTATTTAGATACTCCGGCCTCTCTTGGGAAATGTCTTACGGGAACCTGCATCATCCTGCCTCCGCTCTGGAGCGATATAAGGGCCGGAAAGAAACGGTGCATTCCTGTAAACATAGGGATTTTTTTTGCGTATGGGGTCTGGAGAATCTTTAGCGGGCAGCCTGTGTCTTTGGCTGTATCTTTTGTCATGAACCTCCTGAATCCGTTTGCAAATTTTGACTGGAATCTCTTGAAAGGGGAGTCTTTTCTGTTTGCTCTTATTCCCATTACCAAAGGATACTCTTTTATGTATGGGAAGAGGAGTGTAAAGTCCTGCGGTGTTGTCTGCAGATCTGCATCTATATAGCCTACGTATGGGGAGAATGTGTGGTCGAATCCTGCTTTGATGGCAGCACTCAGTCCCCTGTTCTCTGCAAATTCTATATAGTAGAAGTCTCTGTTTTTTTTGCAAATCTCTTTTGCAAGGTTGCCGCCATTGTCTTTGGAGCCGTCGTTTATAAACAGTACACAGCTCTTTATACTGCTGTTATTGATAAAGTCTGATAGTTCTTTTTCTAAACGGGACATGTTGTCTTCTTCGTTGTAGAAGGGGACAAGAATTGTAAACTGATAGTTGGCGGTTTTATTCATGATACCTGCTTTGCATAATTTTTAAGTTGCAAAATTATGCTTTTCTTCCGATTTTTTATCTGTTCTGCGTAATATACATAAAAAAAGGATGTCAGTCATCTTCTGCTGATCATCCTTTTAAACGTTAAAGTATCAGACCTATTATCTATTTTTTTGTAGCCGCAATAGATACTTTTCTGAATTCTTTCATTAATTTAGAAAGTTCGATGGCTGCTTTTCTTGCGCGTGTGCCAGCTGCTTTGTTCCCTTTAACTGCTTGAGCTTCAGCGTCTTTATTAAAAG
>CAVHKR010000161.1:0-3610 GCA_963636615.1 Acutalibacteraceae bacterium
AGATACAACCATGTTGTTTAATTTTGGCAACGGGTTCTGTCTTAATATCTCAAATCCGAACAGCAGCTTAGAGGAGTTTCTTGGCAGAACAGATATGGAGAGCCTTCCTGCCGAAGGATTATCGGGAATGAAACCGTACATAGGTGCCAAGGCTCTTAAAGAGACATTGGAGAGATGGTGCGCAGAGAACAACTACAACCCGAAAAATGTTGCAGTAAGCAAGGCTTCGTTCATCTTTCCGTTTACCCCAAACGCCACATACGACTATACCAACTTCCCGTCCGACCTCTATCCAACCACAAGAGACACGGCGGCTTTGGCAAAGTATTACTATCCTTTGAACGACATCTATGCAGAATCCGGTAGAGGAACAGCAAACAAATCTCTGTTCCAGTTCAGCATGGACTGCTCATCTACAATTCAAAAATACTTTATGAAGGATGAAGCAACCCTTATTGAAGATGGAATGGATTTGTGGTTTACATCTATAACGCAAGAGACAGATTACTACGGCAACGTTACATACTACACAAATCTCACATCATATTACAGTTGCTGGCTTAACGGCCCGGCAAACAGTAATCCTCCGGTGTTGCGGTTGCTCTATACAGTAGTGGAATAGAATTAATATTCGCTGAAATAATGCCTTTTAAAAAGTTGCCCCTTGGCAACTTTTTTATTATATCCGCAAAGTAAGATTCAATCGCATAATTACTTACAAATCAACTTCCTACTATTTATTTCAAATACAATGGCAAGATAATTATTGCAGCAATAAAAAAAACGGCGAGCAAAATAGCTCGCCATACCTATTATTATATAGGTGCCTTTTATTCAAAAAAGGCCTTTTTAATCATATCCACAGAGTCTAATAGCTCCCATCCAAAAAACTGCACGTTTTTCTTAACCTGTTTCCTGTTCTCAATTACCTCAATCTCTTTAATATAAGGTGTACGGCCAAAGTGCCCGTAAGATGCTGTAGGTTCAAAGATAGGATTGGTAAGGCCAAACTTCTCAATAATTTTAGCAGGACGAAGGTCAAACAACCGTTCAACAATCTCCGCTATCTCACCATCGGTCATCAACTTGCCGTTTTTGGTCACGTTGGCTGTTCCATAGCTGTTTACATTAACACTTACCGGGCGTGCAACACCAATGGCATACGCCAACTGTATAAGTATCTGGTCTGCCACACCTGCAGCAACAAGGTTCTTTGCAATATATCTTGCAGCGTATGCTGCAGAGCGGTCTACTTTGCTTGAGTCTTTGCCGGAGAACGCTCCACCTCCATGTGCCCCTTGTCCTCCGTATGTATCTACTATTATCTTACGGCCTGTAAGACCGGTATCACCATGCGGCCCTCCAATGACAAACTTCCCTGTAGGGTTAACCAAAAGCCTGTAATCTTTATTGAAAAGTTCCTGTACAGCAGGAGAAAGCTGCTCCATCATCTTTGGGATAAGGATATTCTTAACATCGCTCTTTATGCGCTGTTGCATAGCTTCATCTGTATCAAACTCATCATGCTGGGTTGAGATAACTATTGTATGTACCCTAAGAGGGGTATGATTATCTGCATACTCTATGGTAAATTGAGATTTGGCATCGGGCCTAAGATATGGCATAAGTTTGCTGTTCTTTCTAATATCTGCCAAGGTAACGAGAGCAAGATGTGCCAAATAAAGGGGCAGCGGCATATACTCCTCTGTATCTCTGCAGGCATATCCGAACATCATCCCCTGGTCTCCTGCGCCCTGCTCATCCCTATCCTTTACAACAACCCCTCTGTTAATATCGGGAGACTGCTCATGAAGAGCAGAGAGAATGCCGCAAGAGTTGCCGTCGAACATATACTCTGCTTTTGTATAACCTATTCGGTTTATAACATCTCTTGCAATTTTCTGAATGTCTACATAGGCATCTTCTGATCTTACCTCTCCTCCAACAACTACAAGTCCTGTACTTACAAAGGTCTCGCATGCTACTTTGCTGTGCGGATCTTGTCTAAGAAACTCATCTAAGATTGCGTCTGAAATCTGGTCTGCTACTTTGTCTGGATGTCCTTCTGAAACAGACTCTGATGTAAATAAATAAGCCATGTTCTTTAAAATTTTAAAAACAATAACAAAAATGTTTCTTACAGGGGAGAAAAAGTGCTGTTGCAAACCAAATTTTTAGCAGCTATAAAATGCTGAAAATCTTGCTCTTATCCTCTTAGATTTATAGAGGTCGAACAACAACTCATTATGCCTACCATTAATGAGCTACTTGTAGAGAGCGTTTTAGCATTTTTTAGTGTGGTTGCAAGCAGTCAAATCTGTCCACTGTAAATCGGGGGCAAATGTATAAAGAAAATTTGCTGTAACAAAAAAATAACATCACTAATTTAGATTTATTAGAAAAAGAGTTTACTTTTGCGCAAAGTTTTAATTAAACCAAAATTAATCTATTATTTAATTATTTATGAAAAGAACACTTAAGCTATTTGCTCTTACTGCTTTGAGCTTAATGTTGTCTATTACAACATTTGCACAGGTAACTACCTCATCTATGAGCGGTAAGGTAACCGAGGCAGACGGACAGCCTGCTGTTGGAGCTACAGTACTTGCAACGCACACCCCATCGGGATCTCAATTCTACGCTATTGTAGACGGTAGCGGTAATTACAGAATCCCTAATATGCGTGCAGGTGGCCCTTACACCATTACTGTTAATCTTCTTGGTTTTGGAGAGAACACAGTTGAAGGTATTGAGCTTAAATTGGCCGAAAATTATGTCTATAATGTAAAACTTACAGAGGAGGCTATGTCTCTTAACGAGTTGGTTGTTTCTGCAGACGGAGCAAGTTCTTCTATGAGAAGCGAGAGAGCCGGAGCTACAACATCTCTTAATATGCAGAGGATGAATGATATTCCTGTTGTTTCGAGAAGTTTGAACAACTTTGTTAAGATGACCCCTCAATCATCAAATACAGGTAGTGGCCCTCAAATTGGTGGTGGTACATACCGTCAGAACAACTTTACAATAGACGGAGCTGCAATGAACAATGCGTTTGGTATTGGCGAGAGTATGCCTGCACAAGGATCTCCTGTATCTATGGATGCTTTGGAGCAGATCTCTATTAATGTAACCCCATTTGATGTTCGTCAGACAGGTTTCTTGGGTGGTGCTATGAATGCTACAACACGTTCCGGAGACAATACATACAGAGCTTCTGTGTATTCATACTACTATAATGAGAAGTTTAGAGGCGACAAGACAAAGAACGGTACACTTACTCTTAATGATGAAAAGAACCTTGTATATGGTGCACGTGTTGGAGGTCCTATAATTAAGGATAAACTCTTCTTTTTCTTAAGCGCAGAGGCTGAGGATGTAACATCTCCGGGAACCTCTTGGATTGCCTCGGATGCAACTCATAAATATGACAGTAAACTTGGAGTTACACGCCCTTCTACTACCACAATGGATGCAATTTCTAAATATTTGTCAGACAAATATGGGTATAGTACAGGTGCTTATCAAGGATATTCTGCAAAAAGTCCTGCTTTCAAATTCTTGGGCAGATTAGACTGGAATATTAATAAAAATCATAAAATCAATGTAAGGT
>CAVHKR010000162.1:0-3609 GCA_963636615.1 Acutalibacteraceae bacterium
CTACTGCATTTCATGACTCATTCGACTGTTGATAGCCAATTACTTATACCTAAATGATAGATTTTCGGGAAAAATAGTATAAAAAGTTAAAAGCCGCGAGAGTTCTCAAATATATTTGTCAATCATTTCTAAGACTGCAGAATCTCTGCATAAGTGACAATCGGGAGGAAGAGGATGATAAAGCTTTGCATATAAAGGCTTTTTTATATATCTTTGCAGGATATTTGTACAAATTTTGACAAAAAGATGTTTTTTTATTACAATTTAAAACTAAATCTTTTTGTCTTCTTATTTTTATATTAAGATATGGCGTTTACTAACAACGTGATGATTGTGCGGCACGGATTGCTTGCAAAACTTATAAAAATGTGGAAAGACGGTAATATCGTTGAGGAGATAGACCATCTTCCCATAAAGTTGTCTCCAAGAAAATCAAAGGTTAAAGGACGTTGCTGCGTTCATAAGGAGCGTGCGGTATGGAAATACAAGTCTCTGCCACTGCTCGGATATGACATGACAGATGAAACAGACGAACTTATACCGCTGTCATACTATGCTCAAAAGGCAATGGACAGGACCGGCATAGAGAAGGAGAACATAATGTGCGTAATAGACGAGGCATGCTCATCCTGTGTACAGGTAAATTATGAGATTACCAATCTATGTAGAGGGTGCGTTGCTAGAAGCTGCTATATGAACTGTCCAAAGGACGCCATTCATTTTAATAATAAAGGTCAGGCCGAGATAGATCATGAACTCTGTATAAGCTGCGGAAAATGCCAGCAGAGCTGCCCGTATCATGCAATTGTATATATTCCTGTCCCATGCGAGGAGGTTTGCCCGGTAAAGGCCATAACAAAAGATGAATACGGCATTGAGCACATAGACGAATCAAAATGCATCTACTGCGGGAAATGCCTTAACGCATGCCCTTTTGGAGCTATTTTTGAAATATCACAAATGTTTGACATACTGCAATCTATACGAAAAGGGGAACAGGTTGTAGCTATGGTTGCTCCGGCAATTTTAGGGCAGTACAATGTTCCTATCGAAAAAATATACGGGGCACTCAGACAGATCGGTTTTGCAGATATCATAGAGGTGGCGCAAGGTGCAATGGTTACAACAAAGACAGAGGGTCCTGAGCTGCTTGAGAGACTGCAGGGCGGAGATCCGTTCATGACAACCAGTTGTTGTCCGGCATATGTTCAGGCTGCAAAGAAGCATATTCCCGATATTGTAAAATATATATCTCACGCAGGCTCTCCAATGTACTATACGGCACAGATTGCAAAGGAGAAATATCCAAATGCAAAGACGGTATTCATAGGGCCTTGTATTGCAAAGAGAAAGGAGGGAAGAGATAACCCCAATGTAGATTACGTACTTACATTTGAGGAGATAGGGTCTCTGTTTGTTGGGTTTGAAATAGATTTTGATAAGGTTGAACCATATACACCTGCTACAAGAGCAGACAAAGACTCATACGCATACGCAAAGAGTACAGGGGTTGCCACAGCTGTAAAGAACTACCTAAAGAATCCCGATCTCAAATATCTGCAGGTTTCTAATCTTACCAAAAAGAATATTGCAATGTTAAAAGTGTATGCCAAGACGGGAAAAGCACCTGCTCCGTTCATGGAGGTTATGGCGTGCGAAGGCGGCTGTATTACAGGTCCTTGCATATACACAGACAAAATTTCCTCTGTAAAACAGTTAGAAACGGAGTTAACAAAAATGTAACCTTTACAACAAAAAATAGGGAATCCGGCCATGTGACCGGATTTTTTTCTACTTTTGTTCCCGATATGAAAAAGAGCAACTGCACATATTATTCTAACCCTGCCTCCTCTGCAACCCTTTCTGCAGAGATGGCGGTCATGTGCGGTCCTATGATGATGTCCATGCGAATGCATCGTTAAGATGCTGCTATAATGTTTCCCAAAGGGGGATCTGTGCGGAGGGATTCTGCGCTCCCCATTCCATTAAACAAGTTTTTACAGAGGTTTATTCAAAGCAACCTCCAAAGGTTAAACAAAAAACAGGATATTATCATGTGCAACTATAAATTCGACACCTTGCAGCTTCATGCAGGGCAACAATCAGACAAAGCCACCGGTGCTATTGCAGTACCAATTTTTCAGACAACAGCTTACGATTTTCATACAATTGAACATGCAGGCAATCTTTTTGCCTTAAAGGAATCGGGATACATATACACAAGGCTGAACAACCCAACAGTAAACGCATTTGAGCAGAGAGTAGCTGCGTTAGAGGGAGGCTCCGCTGCGGTAGCCACGTCAAGCGGAATGAGTGCAGAGTTCCTTGCAGTTGCAACCCTGTGCGAAACCGGAGACAACATCGTAAGCTCGGCAGCCCTCTACGGAGGCACATACAACCAGTTCAAACAGTCTCTGAAAAAGTTGGGGATAACGGTAAAGTTCCCTGAAAAAGAGATTCCGGCAGGCAAAGGTATCTGCGGAGATGATATAGAGGAGCTGATAGATGAAAGGACCAAAGCCGTTTACGTTGAGACAATTGCAAACTCAGATTTCTCTGTCCCAGATTTTGAGACCATATCGGCAGTCTGCAAAAAGCATAGAATCCCTTTAATTGTAGATAATACATTGGGGTGCGGCGGCTATATCTGCAGACCTAAAGATTTTGGAGCAAACATAATAGTACATTCTGCAACCAAATCAATTGGAGGGCATGGCAACTCTTTGGCAGGAGTCATTATAGACTGCGGAAATTTCAATTGGGACAATGGTAAATTTGAGTCATTTGTTCTTCCCGATGATTCATATCACGGAATATCTTTCTTTAAAGAGTTTGGCAATGCGGCCTTTGCTGCAAGGGTAAGATGCATAGCACTAAGAGACTACGGCTGTTCCCTCTCCCCTTTCAATGCCTTCCTGCTCCTAACGGGATGCGAAACGCTGTCATTAAGAGCGCAGAGAGCAGCAGACAATACCCTGAAGTTTACAAAATGGCTGCAAGAGCAACCGGAAGCAGACAGGGTTAATTATCCGGGTCTCCAAGAGCATCCGTCATACAAGAATGCTAAAAAATATCTGAGGCATGGATTTGGGGCTGTCTTTACAGCAGATCTCAACTATACTAAGGAGGAGACCGTTAAGATAGTAGAATCCTTAAAGCTGATAACATTAACAGCAAACCTTGGAGACAACAGGACATTGGTTTCGCATCCGGCAAGCACCATTCATGCGCAACTGACAAAAGAGGAGTTGGAGAGGGTTGGGCTTAAGCCCGGTACTATAAGGCTAAGTATTGGTATAGAGGATATTGATGATATCATTGCCGATTTCAGGCAAGCTCTTTCACATCTGTAACAGACAGTATTCAATGATAAAGAAAAAGTTGATTGTCAATACCCCGTTTACCACAGAATGCGGCTATACATTTGACAATATTGAAATATGCTATCATATCTCCAATAACAACCCCTCTACAAAGAGAAAAGTTATCTGGATTACTCACGCACTGACAGCCAATTCAGATCCGTCAGACTGGTGGGAAATAGTTGTAGGGAAGGGCAAGCTGTTTGATACTGACAGATACACTGTTATCTGCGCCAATGTATTAGGC
>CAVHKR010000163.1:0-3588 GCA_963636615.1 Acutalibacteraceae bacterium
CCTCCAACAATCTTGCATCCTCTTTATTAAGGTTCAAAGACCCACGCTGTTCATATACAGCCTTAACCCTGTTAAACAGTGAATCGTTCATAAGTACAGAGGTTGAGAACTCGGTAAGCAAAGGTGAAACCTCCTCTGCTATCTGCTGCATCTTCTCAGATGTGTTGGCCTCGTTGATATTAAAAAAGATTCCCTGTACCTTGTTAAGATTCTCCCCTGCGTAAGCAAGCTCTTTAACAGTGTTTTCAAAGGTAGGCTCCTCTGTATTTCTCACAACGGCATTAATATCCGCCTTTGCCTCCTCCAATGCAGTTTTAAAAGCAGGAAGATAGTCATCCTCAGTAATTTTGTCAAAAGCAGGAGCACCGTAAGGATTACCGGATTCTGCTATAATTGGATTGTTCATCTCATTGTTTTTACATGAATTAAATAATGCAGCTGCTATGGCTGCAACAAGAAGCAGTTTTCTGTTCATCAGTTTTATGTTTAATTTATCTCAAATGTATCTATTTTTATTCAATTGTATTCATACAAGGGGATAAAATATCCGAATCGAAAATTTACCATGCTTTTTACAGAGGAATATAACCTATATTTGCCAATACCATTACTCCCTGTTGCCGTTGTAAACAATTACAGCAACAATACTGTTGAAGAGTAGGAGGTTCTCAATTAAATTTATGAAAGTCAAGAGGCAGGCCTTCACTTTTGGTCTGCCTCTTAATCTACCTGTCTGTATTGCCATTACAGCCGTTACAGCCATCGCATCCGCTGCATCCTCTCTTTTTAGAGAAGATTTTTAGAACAGCGGCCAGCAGTGCCAAACATACCAATACCCCTACTATAATTTCCTGCCACATAATATCTACTTTAAATAAAAACAAGATGGTAAAACTTTCCAAAGAGATTAAAAGTGTACCAAATCATCTTTAATGATTATTTAAATAAACAGTAACGCAATCTTATACACAATAAATGCCATTACCCAGGCAAATGCAGTATTATACAGAGCAGATGCCACAGCCCACTTCCAGCTGCCGGTTTCATTTGCAATGGCACCTAACGTGGCTATACATGGGAAATAGAGCAGCACAAACACCATAAATGCAAGAGCAGAAGCAGAATTAAAATCTCCCGATGCCCTAAGTTGTGCCCCCAAAGACCTGTCTGCATCCTCATCTGCCGCGCTGTTGTCTGCTCCGCTGCTGTACAACACCCCCATAGTGCTCACTACTATCTCTTTTGCAGCAGTTCCGGTAAGCAATGCCACAGTTCCTTTCCACGGAATACCAACCGGTTCCATTACCGGAGCAACAAACTTTCCTATTCTTCCCAAATATGAATTTTCCATCTCATTTTCCTCCTCCACCATATTGATTTGGGCAGAAGTGTCTGAATATACATCTGAACCTGCATTAGCATCCGCCTCCACGTTGTTTAGAGTATTCTGAGCAACCTGTAACTCCACATCGTCTTTCTCTGTTTTAGGGAAATAGCTTAACGCCCATATCAGCACAGATGCTATAAGTATAACCCCTCCTATCTTTCTAAGATACTGCTCTGTCTTCCCCCACATCTGCCTTAGGATAGAGACAACTGTTGGCATTCTGTAAGGCGGAAGCTCCATTACAAAGGGCGTTTCATCTTTTTTGAACAGCGTATGTCTCAATAGTCTTGCCGTTATTATTGCAACCAAGATTCCCGTAAAGTACATACCCACAAGCACCAAAGCCCCATGAGTTGGAAAAAAGATTCCTGCCATTAACAGATACAGAGGCAATCTGGCGCTACATGACATAAAAGGATTTATAAAAATTGTAATTATCCTGCTGCTATGGCTCTCTATTGTCCTGCCGGCCATCACCGCCGGAACATTGCAACCAAAGCCCATGATAAGCGGAATGAAAGACTTGCCATGCAACCCTATCTTGTGCATTATCTTATCCATGATAAATGCAGCACGCGCCATATATCCTGAATCCTCCATTAACGATATAAAGAGGTACAGAATAACTATATTGGGCAGAAAAACCAATACAGCCCCAACACCGCCTATTACGCCATCTACAAGGAGATCCTTTAAAGGGCCCTCCGGCAGCATACCCTGCATAACTCCACTCAACCAGTCTATCCCCTGCTGAATCCAATCCTGCGGATAAGCCCCAAGCACAAACGTGCAGGTAAACATAAGCCACATAAGGAGGAAGAAGATAGGGAATCCCAACCATCTGTCGGTTACAAGCTTGTCTATAAACTTTGTCTTTAGGTTAGGTTCATGCTCCCCCGGTGTATAGGTCTCCTTTAACGCACCATCTATAAATCCATATTTCTCATTGCTTATGACAGTCTCTGCCACCTCTCCGGTCTGACGTTCAATCCTTTTAGAACCAGCCTCCGCCAATTTTTTCCATTTATCAAAAGATGGGCATCCCTTTAGTTTTTCCTCTATATCCGTATCCCCCTCCAACATCTTTATAGACCAGTAACGAGGAGGGAACTGCAAAGGAAGCTCTCCCGTCTTTTTCATCTCTCCCGACAATGCCTTTATCTCATTCTCAACAACCTGTCTGTAAAGAATATGAACATGTCTTACGCTATCATCCTCGTTAAGGTACACCCTTAGAACCGTACGCAAAAGATTGTCTATCCCTCTTCCCGATTTTGCGACCACGGGCACCATCGGCATACCAACCATCTTGCCTAAAAGCTCAAAATCCAGTTCCGCCCCACTTTTCTCCAACTCATCGTACATATTAAGCGCAACAACAACCTGCTGGCTCATATCAATAAGTTCTGTTGTTATGTATAGATTACGCTCAAGATTGGATGCCACAACGGAGTTAATGATAACATCCGGCATCTCATTATACAGAAAAGACCTTACATATTTCTCCTCCGGAGAATAGGCAGAGAGCGAGTATGTTCCTGGGAGATCAACAACTCTGAACCTGTACCCTTCAAACATCAGATGACCCATCTTGGCATCTACGGTAACGCCGCTGTAATTCCCCACATGCTCCTTACCGCCTGTTAAGGCATTGAAAAGAGAGGTTTTGCCACTGTTTGGATTTCCTACAAGAGCTACCGTTATCTCCCTCTTTCTTGAATCTATAATATGCTTTGCCCTCTCCAAAGGGGAACTTAAATGAACTGCCCCATGTTCAGCAAGATGACTTAAAAGATGCGAACCTCCGGCTTCCGATTCAGAGACTGTCTCTATCATATTGGCCTCCGAATGCCTTAGAGATACATCATAACCCATTATGTTATATTTAACCGGGTCTTTAAGCGGAGAGTTTAAAACCGATGTGACAATCTGTCCTGGTACAAATCCCATCTCCAATAATCGTTTTCTGAAAGCACCATGTCCGAAAACCCTTACGATTACTGCAGATTCACCGGTTTTTAAATCTGATAATCTCATATATGTTCCTCTTTTAAAATTCTACTGTAATACCAAAATACTAAAATGTATCACAATTATCTGCCCACACCTCTACTCTGCATACATGCAGAGTATCTAAAACTGCGCAAATATAGCACCAAGTACTCTATAAAACAAGTTGGGCAAGATTTCTACAAAAAAGA
>CAVHKR010000164.1:0-2106 GCA_963636615.1 Acutalibacteraceae bacterium
TTACTATAGTATTCTGTAATAAATATGTTGCCATATATAACGATTTATGCATCATCTCAAGGGCAGGGAAGAGTATATCCTTTAGCAGCTGATAGTCTCTATGGTATCCGTTTATCATATTTGTGGTAAGCAGCGAGATCTCATTTTGGACGCTCTGAATTCTGTTGCAGTTACCTCTTATTATCTCCCATACATCGGGATTCTTTTTATGCGGCATAATGCTGCTTCCGGTAGTTAGTTTATCGGGAAGCGAAATAAAACCCAAATTCTGGCAGATAAACATTATGTTGTCAGATGCTAATCTGTTTAGGGTTGTGGCTAAGCATCCAATGGCTGCGGCTACCGCTTTCTCACATTTTCCTCTGCTCATCTGTGCTGCTATAGAGTTGTAGTTAAGCGTGCTAAAGCCAAGTAGACGTGTTGTAAGCTCCCTGTCTAACGGAAATGAACTGCCATAGCCTGCTGCAGAACCAAGCGGATTTTCATCTGCAATTCTATATGCTGCGGAGAGCATGACCATGTCGTCTGTAAGCGTCTCTGCGTATGCTCCAAACCATAGTCCGAATGATGAGGGCATGGCTATCTGTGTGTGAGTATATCCGGGCAAAAGAATCTCTTTGTACTTTTCGCTTAACTCCTGCAACAGATTAAAGAGCGTAAGCACCTCATCTTTTAGATTACGGAGCTCATCCTTTAGAAAGAGTTTTATATCTACAAGTACCTGGTCGTTTCTTGAACGTCCCGAGTGAATCTTCTTTCCAAGATCTCCAAGCTTGGATGTTAGTATCATCTCAATCTGCGAATGTATATCCTCTACATCATCATCGAGCCTAAAACAACCTGTATTAACCATTTGCAAGATGTTCTGCAATTCTTTTGAAAGGATAGAGAATTCTTCATCCTTTAGTAACCCAATCTTTGCAAGCATCTCTATATGTGCCAATGACCCAATTATATCATATTTGGCCAGTCTCAAATCGAGATTTCTGTCGTTTCCAACGGTAAATTCCTCAACTATATCCTCTGCTTCTGTGCCTTTATTCCATAATGTACTCATAACTGTAATTAGATTAATCTGTTAATCTCATCTATATATCTTGTATATAGTTCTATTCCGCGTTCAATCTCATCTGTTGTAATGTACTCATCAGCTTTATGGCTTCTGGCGGAGTCTCCCGGTCCTAACTTTATGGCAGGAATCTCTAACCTCATCCAATCTGATGTAGTAGGGGAGAGGAAGCTTTTTAAATCTGTAAGGGCCCCTGCTCTGAGTAGAAGAGCACCGTAAGGATTCTCTTGCGGTGTAATAGAGGTCTTGTTGTTCAGATTTCTGGCAGTAACTCTGCTCTGTATTACCTTGCTTATTGTTTCAACTATTTCTCTATTGCTGTAACACTCTGTAGTTCTTATATCTGCTGTAAATTTAGCCTCTGCAGGAACAATATTGTGCAGTGTGCCCGAATTGAATATTGTTGTATTTATCTTTATCTCTCCAAACAAGGGAGATATTTTTGGAAATTTTATCTGCCTTAATCTGTTTATCTCATCAATTGCCTTATAGATAGCATTTTCACCATCACCTATTGCCACATGTCCTGCTTTTCCTTCTGCTACACAATCAATTACGAGAAGGCCTCTCTCCCCAATGGCCATTTTAAACCCTGTAGGTTCGCCTACAATTGCAAAATCGGGAAATTTAATCTGGCTATTCTCCTTGCTCCACTCCTTAATTTTATTCAGGGCTAATATCAAGCCGTTACTACCGCTCTTCTCCTCTTCTGCAGAGAGGACAAGTATAAGGTCTATTCTGTTGCTATCGGTCTCATTATTTTGCTGCATTTCTTTGCATCTGCAGAGGTAGTTTAAGACTGTTGTAATCATACATACAACAGAACCTCCATCATCATTTGACCCAAGCCCATAGATTTTATCCTCTTTTATAAATGGTTCCAACGGATTAAAACTGTACTCTTTTGCAGGGGGGACTGTGTCTATATGTGATACCATAAGCAGAGTGGGACTCTCTTTCTGCATAGATTGCGGCATTATTATGATATTGTTACTGACTCTTTCTATCCTAAATCCATATTCATTTTTATATCTCCC
>CAVHKR010000164.1:2116-3577 GCA_963636615.1 Acutalibacteraceae bacterium
CTCCCAATCTTATCTGTAAGATAATCTGCTCTCCTGCCCTCGTTACAGGTAAGGGACTCAATAGAGAGCATCTGTATCAGCAACTCAATTGCAAATCTTTTATCTAACTGCGGTGCCTGCGTATCCATTCATGCTTTTGTATTTAATCCCTAAAGTTTAAGTATAGTCTCCTTATCGTTTAGCAGGTTTACTGCATTTTTGATTATTACCCTGTTTACGCCACTGTTCAGGGCATTAAAGGCATTGTCCATTTTGGGAATCATTCCATCTGCTATAATTTTTTCCAGCAACAGGTTCTTGTACTCGTTGGCTGTAATCAACGGGATTACAGACTCATCATTATCTTTATCATACAGAACTCCGTCCTTCTCAAGGCAATAGATAAGATCTACATTAAAATCTTGGGTCATTGCAACCGCAATGGCAGAGGCCATTGTGTCTGCATTGGTATTAAGCAGGGTTCCGTTTGAATCATGTGTAATGGCGCAGAATACCGGTACCATTCCTCTGCCAAGCAACTGTTCAAGGAAAAGCGTATCAATCTTATTGGCGTCTATATCTCCAACATATCCCCAATCCATTTTTGCATCCTCTCTCTTTACTGCCGGAACAACCCCACCATCTGCACCGCACAAGCCTATTGCATTGGTACCGTATCCCTGTAGCTTGGCAACAATCTGTTTGTTTATAAGTCCTGCGTAGATAGATGTTACTAAACGCAATGTCTTTTCATCCGTTACTCTTCGTCCGTTTACCATCTTAACCTCTATTCCAAGTTTCGGTGAGATCTGCGATGCAATCTTACCTCCACCGTGGATTAAGATTTTAGGACCTTGTATTTTGTGTAGTTTAAGTAAGAACTCACTTAATTCAAGAGGTTCGTCTACAACATTTCCGCCTATCTTAATAACTGTAAGTTTTTTCATATCTTTATCTGTTCATATCTCCATTTTAACTTCTATTTACATTCAGCTTGTTAATTCCCCAACAGAATCTCCTTTATGACTGTTTGAGCAGAGACAACTCTGTTTGCAGCCTCCGGAATAACTATTGAATTATTGCTCTCTATGACCTCATCTGTAACTATCATATTCCTTCTTACAGGCAGACAGTGCATAAAATAAGCATTATTTGTAAGTGACATCTTTTTACCTGTAACGGTCCAGTCTGTATCCATTGTAATTACTTTGCCATAGTTTGCATCTGCAAATGCAGACCAGTTTTTGGCATATATGAAATCTGCACCATCAAATGCTTTATCCTGATTGTTTGTTATGGTAGCCCCCCTTGTAAATTGAGTAGAAAGCTCATATCCTTTTGGGTGGGTAATTACAACCTCGTAACCGGCAGCTATAGCCCATTGTGCAAACGAATTGGGAACTGCCTGAGGAAGGGCTTTTGGGTGGGGAGCCCATGTAAGTACAACTTTAGGTTTTTCCTTTCTCTTGTATTCCTCTATGG
>CAVHKR010000165.1:0-3518 GCA_963636615.1 Acutalibacteraceae bacterium
TCCGCACTGCTTTATCAACTTACAAGGTTTGCCATTGAGTCTGCAGATGACGGACGCTCATGGAACATTAAAAATGAGCTATTGCAGGTCTCAAAGGTGTTGTTCAACGATTCTGTACGGGAGATTATAGCAAAGAACGGAGAACTTCCAAACGCAGCCGATATAGAAACACTTAAAAAGACCCTTACAGGGAGAAAAAAAGAGCTTGCAGACAAGATTGCAGGGATTGGTAAGGAGGGGATGGAACTGTTTTCACGCCACAGTTTATCCCCGGATGATATGAAGGGCGGCTCACGTTCACCGTTCAAACGTTTCTGCCAATGGGCAGCCGGGGAGGTGGTAAATTATAGCTCAACTTTTGAAAAGCTTCCCGATAATATATCGGAGTGGATTACCTCAGGCAAGGGCAAAAACAATAAGGGCGCTGTAGAGAGTCTTTATAACAATGGCATGAACAATATAGTAAAGGAGGCTGTAGCATTCTTTACAACAGACTTTACAGAGTATAATACCATTAATTTGGTACTGCCAAGTCTTAATACTATTGCACTGCTTGGAGAGGTTTACAAAAGGGTATTGGAGTATTGCAGAGAGAAGAATGTGATGCTGCTCTCAGAAAGCACACTGCTGCTTAACAGGATAATAGATGGTAAAGACACCCCTTTTGTGTATGAAAAGATAGGTACATCAATAGACAACTATCTTTTGGATGAATTTCAGGACACCTCGTTGCTGCAATGGCGCAATTTTTATCCTCTGCTTAAGGACAGTTTGGATATAAACAACAATAATTTAATAGTTGGAGATGTAAAGCAGAGCATCTACAGATGGAGAGGCTCAGACTGGGAGATTCTAAATTCAGGAGTTGATAAAAGCTTTTCTGCCGAGCAGCTTGACAAACATACACTAACCTACAACTGGCGTAGCAGAGGCAATATAGTTGCTTTTAACAACTCTTACTTTAAACAGTGTGCGGAACTTACGCAGAGTGCATTCTTGGCAAGAGCAGGAGCCGGTGGAGAGGCACTTTCGAGTAGATTTAACAATAACGATATTGTGCAGATTTACAGTGATATAGAACAACAAGTACCTAAATCTAAGGAGGGAGGGTTTGTTGAGGTTGATATTGTTCATGGCGAGAGGTCAGAAGAGAAGAAAACAGCTGCATGTAATCTGCTGACAGCCAAGATTGCAGAATTGTTAGGGAATGGTGTGCAGCAGAGCGATATTGCGGTCTTGGTACGATCGAAGGATGAGGGGGCAATAGTGGCAGACAAGCTGATAAAGTGCGGATATAATGTTGTGTCCGAAGATTCCTTAAAGGTTGGAGCCAATAACGTTGTGCAGAAAATAGTAGGGATTTTGCGCAATATGAACAATCCTACAGATACAGACAGGGAGATTTACAATCTGTTCTTCGAAAGGGGAGAGTATGATGCTGCCCTCTTGGATGATATGGCAGGTTCTTCACTTTATAATATGTGCGAAGAGGTTATAAGAGCTTTCCTTACAGATGCCGAGAAGGAGAATGTAACCTATTTGCAGACATTCTTGGATGTTGTGTTAGAATATACCACCAAGGAGGGTTCCAATCTGGATGGTTTTATAGCATGGTGGGATGATGACGGATGCAACAGGATTATATCTTCACCGCAGGGGATGGATGCCATTACGGTAATGACAATTCATAAATCCAAAGGACTATCTTTTAATATTGTCTTTGTTCCGTTTTACAGCCTAAGGATTATAACAAGCGGCAGGCGTAACAACGATTTATGGACAGTAATAGACAACAACGGAGCCAATCTGCCTGTTGCTGTAAAGTTTTCGTCTGATGCTATTAAAAGCTCATTTGCAGTGGATTATCTCAGGGAGTATCTAAGTGAATACATAGACAATATGAATATTGGTTATGTTGCCCTTACCAGGTGCAAATATGCTCTCTATATTTTCTGCCTTGAAACCAAGGAGAAGAGCATAGACTCACCGGCCGATATTTTGTACAAATTCTTCAACGACAATAAAACGGCTGCCCTTAACGGCTTGGAGACAGCTGTAGAGGGGATGATGTTCAGCGATAACTGCATGCAGATTGGCTCCTTTGAGGAGACGGTACAACTTGTTTGCAGTACTCACCTTGCGAATGATAGTTCTCCTGTTCAACTTCCCGATAAAACAGGTTCTTTTGCCGGGGCTGTTAACAGCGAGCGTTTTAAAATATTGAAATCCGGCAATATCATGGAGGAGCATGGTGTAAGGGAGGAGGGGATAGCAATGCACAATGTATTCTCTTTCATAGAGTCTTATGACAGTGTGGCAGATGCCTGCAAGAAAGCATTTGATGCAGGTATGATAGACATTGAACCGTTAGAGCTGCAATCCTTGGTTGCCGGCAGAATGAATGAGGTAAAAAGCTATGGTTGGTTTGATGCCGGCAATAGAGTGTACAATGAAAGAGAACTCATAGATAGAGCCGGCATAGTGTACAGACCAGACAGAATTGTAATTAAAGAGGTAAACGGCAAATGCGAGGTTTCTGTGGTGGACTATAAATTTGGGGAGTACAGTCCCGATTCTGTATCTCATGGCAAATATTTAAGGCAGGTGGGGAATTATCTCTCTCTCATAAAGGAGGTAGGATATTGTAATGTGAGAGGCTATTTGTGGTATGTCAGTGCAGGAATAGTTAAAGAGGTAGAAAAGGCATGATGAAAAATTAAGGAGCCCATAAAATAACAGTCAAAAAGAGAGTTAAGGCACATTTTTTTCATAACGCATAAATAGGAATTCACAACCGGTTATAAACTTGTATGTGATTTCTTTGTTATATCAAAAAATTCGATTACGTTATGAAAAAAGTTCACTTTTTAATTGCTGTCGTTTTGGCATCGTTCAGTATCGGGAATTTGAGTGCTCAAAACATTGACCCCAATTTGTACAATGAAACTACAATGACAAAACAGGAGGCTCGTAAGGCTGCAAAAGCAGCACACAAAGCTGCCATGAAAGCTGAGAACGAGCAATTGTATAATAATGCCTTAGAGGCTCATGGGTTATAGAGGTAGATCAGGTAGTATTCCCTCGTGGCATTACAAAATTTGTAAGCAAGACAACAAACTTTGTTTATATGAATGACAACAATGCCGTTGTACAGTTAGCTCTCACGCATTTCTTTTCTGGACAAAACGGATTAGGAGGGTTTACGGTCCAGGGAAATCCCTCAAAGATTACAATGAGCAACGGGAAACATGATATAGTCTACTATAACTTTAATGTTCAGGGTGTTGCTATTTCTGCTACTGTTAATGTTCAGCTTACAGGAGATTCTAACCGTGCAACAGTTACTATCTATCCAAACTTTAACAACAACAATATTACCTTAACAGGCAATTTGGTTCCGTACAGCAGTTCTACAGTATATCAGGGACAGACAATATGAAACGCAAAAAAGCAAGCTAATGCTTGCTTTCCTTGTGATCCGTTTGGGGCTCGAACTGCGCCTGAGGACAGGCGCTTGT
>CAVHKR010000166.1:0-3490 GCA_963636615.1 Acutalibacteraceae bacterium
GTAAATATGTTTGGCTCAGTTACTCCGCGTTGCTGGCAGATGCTTTTAATCTGGGATATTACCTCTTCTGCCATGTATTCATAGTCATAATCCTGCAATAATGAGCTTTTTATTGGGAATCCTCCCCCTATATTGAGAGAATCCAATGAGTCACATTGCTGCTTAAGATCGCAATAGACGCTAACACACTTAGACAGTTCGTTCCAATAGTAGGCATTGTCCCTTATCCCTGTATTTATAAAGAAATGCAGCATCTTTAAGCTGAATTTGCCGCTGTTTTTAATTTTGTTTTTGTAAAAAGGGACAATGTCCGAGTATCTTATTCCAAGTCGAGATGTATAGAACTCAAATTTAGGTTCCTCCTCGGATGCTATTCTTATACCTATTTTGGTGGGCTCTTTAATACACAGATCTAAATCGTCAAACTCGTTCATGTTGTCTAAGATTGGGATAATGTTCTCCCATCCGTTATTCCTTAAGTTGGCAATGTTTTCTATGTAGATGTCTTTTTTAAAACCGTTGCAGATAATGTAAAGGTCTTGATTGATAACTCCTTCGCTATAAAGAGCTTCTATAAGGTTTATGTCAAAGGCAGATGATGTCTCAAGATTTATGTTGTTTTTTAATGCCTCTTCCAATACAAACGAGAAATGAGAACTTTTTGTACAGTAGCAGTAGTTGTAGCTCCCTTTGTAGTCTACCTTGGCCATTGCAACATTAAACATCCTTTTGGCAATCTGAATCTGTTGTGATATTTTGGGTAGATATGTTATTTTAAGCGGAGTTCCGTATTGCTCAATTATATCCATCATTGGAATGTTGTGAAAATACAGATCACCGTCAATAACTTTAAATTCATCCTGCGGAAATTCAAAGGTTTGGTCAATTAGATCAATGTACTTGTTCTTCATTTTTTAAATGTAATTAACTTACTTTAACATATTATTTGCAATCCAAGTTAGTCGGATTTTTTGATTTTGCTGCAAATATACATTTTTTGTCATATAATGCTTTGTATTTGAGGCTTTATTTAAGGAGCTGTTCTATTTTTTTCTATTTTTGTCATTATTTTCCTCCCGATGGGAGATCCTGTTTTCTATTGCATGGTGGAATACGGATTTTTATCGGGAAGTAGATTTTTAATTATGAACAGAAGGTTGTTTGGTTCCAACATATATTTATTCTCTCTTTTTTTGATTTTAGTGACTTGGGGATGCAGTACCACAAGGGTTGTCCCCAATGGGCAAAGCAGGTTTGTGGCCAATAGGGTTGATGTGGAGAATATAAAGGAGTTTTCGAATACAGATCTGTCTGCTTCTGAAATTTCGGCTTATATAAAACAGAAACCCAACACCTATTTCATTTTGGGTTGGAATCCTTTTTTAAACTTATATAACTGGAGTAACGGCAAGGATGACTGGTGGGATAAATTTGTAAGGAGGGTTGGACAGAAACCTGTTATCTATGACACTGCAATGACTGCAAGTTCGTTGAGTAATATTGGTAATTATTTGATAAACAGGGGTTTTTATAATTCGCATGTAAGAGATTCTGTTATTACAAAACGTAAAAAATCTACGGTGTATTACAAGATTAGACTGGGGAAACGCTACATAATAGACTCTATAAACTACAATATTGTTGATACCTCTATAGTAAAGCTGTTTTATGAGGATATTCATAATTCATATATTAAAAAAGGGAGTTACCTTTCTGAAAAGAATTTGGAAAAGGAGGCTGAGCGATCATCGCAGATATTCAGAAATGCCGGATATTACGGTTTTACAAGCAATTATTTTTTCTTTAAGGCTGATACTCTTGCAGGTAACGGTACTGCAAATCTATCTGTAACAGTAGAGAATTATACGAGAAATGAGGCGGAGGCTTATGCTAAGCCACATAATATCTACTACATAGATTCTGTAAATATAGAATTGGTTCGTAACAGGCTTGGATATGTTAGTAGCAATCACACTCCAAAGGCTGAAATTGCCAATTATAAGGACATAAATATGATTTATACGGGTAAACCGTTTATTTACAGGAAAGTAGTCCATAGGCTCAATACTATAAAGCCCGGCTCTATCTACGATGAACAGACTATTGCAAATACATACAGCCGGTTTTCTAACTTTGGAATGTTCAGTGCTGTAAATATACAGGTAAACGAGTTAGACAGCAATAAGGTAAATGCAAACATCAAACTCGTGGCGTCACAACAGCAGGGATATAAGATTGGGCTTAATGCATCTACCAATTCCAATGCTCTCTTAGGAATTTCTCCGTCAATATCGTATTATCATAAAAACCTGTTTAGGGGGGGTGAGTTTTTTAGCATAGGTTTTATGGGCGATTTCCAGTATTGGATTGGCAAGAACACAAGATCTACAGAGTTCGGTGTCTCTACTTCGCTCAGTATTCCACACTTTGTGGGCTTGGCAAACAGCCTTTTTAAAGGTAACACTCTGCCGAGAACTGCGTTTTCGTTATCATACAGCTATCAGGAACGTCCCGAATATACAAGGAATATTATTTCATCTACAATAGGTTATACATGGAATGTGCATAGACGCTATTTCTATACACTCAATCCAATACAGTTAAATATTGTAAATCTGTCTAAAGTAAGACAATCGTTTCTGGATGGACTTGATAATCCGTTCCTGAAAAACTCATATCAGAATCACTTTGACCTTGGGCTTGGTTTTACCTTTTATTACACTTCAAATCCAAACGGAGATAATTCAAAAAGCTATCTCTATCTTAGAACTCAGACAGATATTGCCGGTAATGTCATGAGCCTTTTCAATGGGCTTATGAAGAGAAACAGCAAGAATGAACGTACATTCTGGAATACTCCGTATGCACAATATGTAAGAGAAGAGGTATCTGCCGTGTACACATGGAGATTTGGCAGAAATAGAGATCATGCTCTTGCAACTCGTCTTCTTGCCGGTATTGGTACAGGATATGGCAATTCAGATGTGCTTCCATTTGAAAAGCGATTTTGGGCAGGAGGGGCAAACAGCCTCAGGGCCTGGCAGGCAAGGACGATAGGCCCCGGTTATGCACAGCGGGATACTACATGGTCGCTCCCGAATCAGACGGGAGAGTTTCGTTTGGAGGCCAATTTGGAATATCGTTTTCCTCTTTTCTGGATGTTTGATGGGGCTGTATTTGTAGATATCGGGAACATCTGGAATATAAAACACTCTAAGAGCGAATCAAATACTTCCGCTTTAGCTGATATTTCCCAAATAGAAGAGTCTGCTAAAGGTAACACAACAGCCAATTTCAACAAGGGTCTCTTTGGTTTCTCTAATTTTTACAGACATCTTGCTTTTGATTGCGGACTTGGACTCAGATTTGATTTGGATTTTGTTTTGCTCCGTCTTGATATGGGCTTTAAAACATACGATCCCGAATATAATTCATGGAACGGCCCCGGAAACTGGTTTAAGAAGAACAATTACGGTATCCAGTTTGGGGT
>CAVHKR010000167.1:0-3490 GCA_963636615.1 Acutalibacteraceae bacterium
GTAGATGAACTGAGATATTACAATCCTCAATATACAAAAGACATTATACCCGGCAATGAGGGAATCCAGCTGCTGAAACTGCCATATCAATATACCAACGCAGTTGTTGAGGTAGAGGATACCGTGTACAACTACAAGGACTCCGTTTTCTTTAATCCAATTGTATTTAAAAAGATTAAAGACTCGCACATAGCATCTTCTTCCGGTTCAACAATCTACCATAAAGTAAAAAAAGGGGAGACACTAAGCAAGATTGCTCAGATACACGGAGTAAAACTCTCCAATCTAATGAAATGGAACAATCTTAACAGCAGATCTACCCTTCGTATTGGACAAAGAATCGTTATCAAAAAAGGAACAACATACGTAGCAAGCAGCAACACCGGGAGCAACAGCAAAAACAGCAGCATAAACAACACACCTACAAGCAGCTCCGGAGGCTATATCTATTACACAGTAAAGAAGGGAGACACATTGCTTGGCATAGCACATAAATTCCCCGGAGTAAGCCTTAACGACCTGCTAAAGCTGAACAATCTTAGTAAAAACTCCAAGATTTATCCGGGCAAAAAACTAAAGGTTAAAAAGGCCTGATGCCTACGGTAACAGCCGGAATCATACTCAGTGAGTACACAAATCTGTCCCGAACATCACATAGCCGTTAGGAGCAGAATACTTAAAATAGAATTTACACCATTTAAAAGGCCTTGCCATGAGATAGAGGTATCCGGCAAAGCCTTTTTTGTACAACAACCTGCTACCATACGTTCCGGGCAGTGTTGCCTCATACATATATATTCTATTCTCCCAATCATTTATACTGTAACACATTACCCCAGCAGAGACCTTCAATCCTTTGTTATTGCTCAAATAGTCTGTACCCAACTGGGCAGCTCCATATCCCACACCGGCCTCTCCCCTGCCTGTAACAGCCAGAGATCCCAATTTATATCTCCCCATCCCTTTCATATATAATTTTGTATTGAAAGGGGTTGATGAAAGCACGCCTCTAATATTCCAGTTGAATCCAAAACCGTTGGCATAGTTTTCCAAACCGGTCATAATCTTAAAGGAACTTGTCTTATACGGGAGCCTGTAACGGGGAAACAGATAAAGAGTATAATCTGCAAACAAACCCAACTTAAGAGAGCCAGATACCGGCTTGAAGAATGAGACAAATGCTCCACGCTGATTGTATAGATCTCCAACCGTGCTGTATGCTCCGGCAAATGGAGCTATGTAGCTCACACCATAATACCTTAACCCTAACATTAGCTCAATATCATCTCCAATTCTCAAATAGGCACCGCACAGAGCAGCAAATCTTTCACTTTCCGGAGTGTCAAACCCCTTTACCGCTTCTTCGTTACCTATCTTGGCACAATAAGCCGCCTCTCCAAAAATCATTGCAGAGCCAAACAGATATAGCCAGTTAAATCCAAAATTACAGACAGACCGGGTATAATGCCTGTAGCCATTATAATAGTTCAATGTTCCTGTATATGGCAGATTCAAACCCCTTGCTACGGCCGTAACCCCAATTCTTGCCATGTTATACTCCTTACTTATATTAGCTCCGCACACTGTTTCTCCAAGCGTTTTTCTTGTTGCAAACAGAGATGGAGTATTATGCCTGCCCTCTTTAAGTATAGAACTGTAACCGTTACCATTACTCCTTGCATCAATGGCTTTATCTGAATAAAACACAGAGAAAGAGATATTCTGTTTGGGAGCAGAAGCATAAATGGCAATACCCCTAAAATAATCATTCTCATCCGAACCGCTATATGGCATAATCCTGTTGTTGTTAGAGACAAATGAGATGGGCTGCATGTAATTGGTAAAGTTTAACCCCTGCCGCACAACCAATCCATAGCCGAATCCCGCCCTAAAATCCCCTGCTGTAAATCCCAATTTAAGACCTTTGAAACAGATATTGTCTGCAGATATGTTAAAAGAGGTAAAGTCTGCAATAGGTATTTTATGCTGCAAATCCCCGGCAGCCTCATCATAAGCCATATTTTTTGCCTGTTTCTTGGCCTGCCCACTCCAAAGCCTCCAAAAATATTTTCCACCCTCGCCTGCATCATTCTCACAAAAGATTCCAGCCGAAATATGTGCTCCTGATTTGAACGAGCAGGTGACTTTCTGCCTTAATCTCATATACTTTTGCGGAGAATATCTCAGCTTTGTCTCAAAACATCTGTTTCTGTCATTATTATACTCCTCTACAGCCGCTAAAACCGTATTATACGGGTTGGCATCCTCATTTGGAAAGCCGAACAGAACAGCACAAAAACAGGCTATGTAATCATTAAAGCCCTTAACTGAGGACAGCTCCTGCACAGAGAGAATCAGTCCGTTTTTTGATCTGTATGCAATAAAGTTGCAAATCTGATATTCTGTAAGGAACAATAATCTTCTCAATTCATTGGACGATACCTTATTTATGGATTTCTGTCTGCTCACCGCAAAATTTGCCCTATTAATAAAGTACTCCTTTATTGAATATTCCAAATTGTTAAGGTACTCCTCCCCTATATCATCTATAGATGATACATTGCCGGAATATTCCTGCATCCAGCGGTCTGTATCCTCTTCACTCTCCTCCAATGAAATAGAATGTGGGAACAGATTCTTGTAATTGGCTTCTATACGCTCTTTATTAAGATTGTAAAACTTTTCAATGGCTCTACGCGCTGCAAAATCATTACTCTCTTTCTGTTGGGCCATAGCAGATACTGCCATAGCCACAAACAATACGGAGATACATAACCTTAATCCTCTCACCTCTACCATACCCATAAACAAACAAATAGTTAAATAACTTGCCTAATTTTGGCCTATTTTTTAAAGCTGCCCTAATCCTTGTAAAGTCTGTGGCAAAATCTGTAGAAAAATTTTACCGCTTGCTAAGATATAGAGGGAACCGATTAAAAACAAGCAGTTATATACTTTTTACGTACATAACAGCGTAATACATTTTCTATGGCTACAATCTACCTGTCTCGGCTCTCCTGTTGGCAAATTATTCCCCTTAAAGATTTCCAAACATCAAATAATTAAAATATCAACAATGACTACAGTAAAAGTAACACTCCGTGCCTCTTCTGTTCCATTAAGGGAGGGCACATTGCTCTATCAGGTAATTCACAAACGTGTGCCAAGACAAATCAGTACCAAATACAAACTCTTCCCTAATGAGTGGGACAAACAGCACACAAAAGTGCTCCTGTCGCCAAAAGCAGGGCGAATCCGGCTCTCATATCTGCTGGCACTACAAGGACAGATTGAGACCGATACGGCACGACTTAAAAGCATTGTTGCCAGATTGGAACGTACAGGAGACCCTTATACCACCGATGATGTAGTGAGACTATACCTTAACCCCTATGAAGCCGGAGATGTAAGCTCTTTCGCATGGACGCTTATACAGCAACTGAAACAGATTGGCAAAGCCCGTACAGCCGAGCGATACACTGTTATAATG
>CAVHKR010000168.1:0-3449 GCA_963636615.1 Acutalibacteraceae bacterium
TTATAATCCTGTTAAAAAAAAACGTCCCAAAGTTAAAAAAATGAAACAATAAATCCTATATATTGTTCTTATAAAAAGTGACTTTATGACAATTTTTATGGAATTAGGGAATATAATGAATAAAAGGCGGCTGAAACATATTTTCAGTCGCCTTTTATATGATTGAGTATTAGAATTTTCTGCTATGAAAGGAATCCAAGAAGAATACCGGCTGCAACAGCGCTGCCAATAACGCCCGCTACGTTAGGGCCCATAGCGTGCATGAGCAGGTAGTTCTTTTTGTCATACTCCAATCCGACAAGGTTAGATACACGAGCAGAATCGGGAACTGCAGATACACCGGCATTTCCAATGAGAGGATTAATCTTGTTACCCTCCTTTAAGAAGATATTGAAAATCTTTACAAAGATTACACCGCCAAATGTTGCAATTGCAAATGAGATTGCACCCAGGATAAAGATCTTGATTGAACTCCACTGAAGGAATTTGTCTGCCTGGGTAGAACAACCTACGGTAATACCTATAAGGATTGTCACAACGTCAATTAGCGGTCCTCTTGCTGTCTCAGCAAGTCTTCTTGTAACACCTGATTCTTTGATTAAGTTTCCAAAGAACAGCATTCCCAAAAGCGGAATACCTGATGGTACTATGAATGCAGTTAACAAGAAACCGATTATAGGGAACAGCTTCTTTTCTGTCTGGGAAACAGCACGTGGCGGTTTCATTCTTATAAGACGCTCCTTATTGGTTGTAAGCAGTTTCATGATTGGAGGCTGAATCACAGGTACCAATGCCATGTATGAGTATGCAGCCACGGCAATAGCGCCCAAGAGATCCGGAGCAAGCCTTCCGGCAAGGAAGATTGCAGTAGGTCCGTCAGCACCACCGATTATACCAATTGCACCGGCCTCTGCAGGTGTAAATCCAATAGCAAGCGCAATTGCATATGCCCCAAAGATACCAAGCTGTGCAGCAGCTCCAATCAACATAAGTTTAGGATTTGATATAAGGGCAGAAAAATCTGTCATTGCACCAATACCTAAAAAGATCAACGGTGGATAAAATCCCTTCTGTACCCCCTGATAAAGGATATTCAGTACAGAACCCTCTTCATACACACCCACGCTGAGACCCGGGAAAAGAGGAATATTTCCAATTACGATACCAAATCCAATTGGAACCAAAAGCATAGGTTCCCACTCCTTCTTTACTGCAAGATATACAAAGACAAGTCCTATGACGATCATAAGGAGATGCCCGAATGTACAGTTTGCAAATCCGGTATAACCAAGGAACTGCTTTAGGTTTTCTACTATTAGAGAACTTAATACCATACGCTTATCCTATTACAACAAGCTCGGCTCCCTCAAGAACAGAGTCTCCCTTGTTAGCTTTAATACTTGTTATTGTACCATCTGCTGTAGCTTCAATAACGTTTTCCATCTTCATGGCCTCAAGAACCATAATTTTCTGGCCGGTCTTTACAGTATCGCCCTCTTTGCAAGATACCTCAAGGATAACGCCCGGAAGTGGAGATGTAACAACAGTTCCGTTGCCGGTAGCGGCAGGTGCAGGTTTAGAAACTTTCACCTCCGGAGCAGCAGCGGCTTTTGGAGCAGCAGCCTTCTTAGGGGCAGGTGCAGCCTTAGTCAAAGGTTTTTCAAACTCAACTGTAAAAGGCATGCCGTTAACCTCAACCTTGGCAGTTGAATCCTCTATATCGTTAATGGTTACGTCGTAGTCGTTACCATTTATTTTCAATTTATATTCTTTCATTACTGTTTTTATTATTTCGGTTATTATCTTTTCCTCACTGTAGGGGTCTCTCTCAATGTGTAAATCTTTGAACTCCATGGAGAGTATGATCTTGCAGTCTTGTTTATGGTAAGAATTGTATTCTCAAAATCGTGAGCCTCTGTGTCTTGTTTATAAAGATGGCATGCCATTGCTATTGCTGCGTATGTCTCTGCCGTAATCTCACCTTTCTTGGTAGCCTCCTCTGCCTTTAGAGCACCTTGAACACCGTTGCCCATTGCTGTAGCTGTCTTTTCAGAAGCTTTCCTTATAGAGTAGTTACCTATCTCTTTGAACACAATAGCCAAGATAATAAGAGCAAGGAACACAACTGACATGGCGGTCAAAGCCATTATAGCGCCTGTAGGGTCACTCTCAGCCATCTTATTGGCCTTTGACTCACCGTCTAAGGTTACATTGTTTGTACTTGGCGTAACTTTTGGCAGAACACCGAATCCGGAGTTTTCATCACCATACAATGCCTCTTTCTGTGCTATAAGATAAGATTTTCTTAACAGATGTGTAGGCTCGGCAAACCCCTCGCCATCCATTACTCTTCCGTAAGATACATTCTCGGGAAGATCTACCGGAATCTTTATCACATCAATAATGGTTCTACCATCACTGCTTGTAAAGTACACAGATCCGCCATTTTTAAGAATAAAGTTTATATGGAAAGTACCTCTGTCCTTTATTCCGTCTGCAAAGAAGAGTGCATGCTGACGCGGTTTTACCTTTGTTAGTACATCTCCCTTTGGTATCATATATTTGGTAAGGTTATTGGGATCGTCTGAAAGATAACAACCTCCAATATCCACCGTACCGTAAGATGTGTTGAACAGCTCTATCCAACCGCTCCTGTTGCCGTAGTCATCAATATATCCATCTAAATTTGTTACGAGAACCTCATTCAGACGCATATCGGACATATTCTGGGCCTTAACAGTACCGGCAACCAAGAGAACTGCCAACATTAAAAATATTCTATTCAATTTTTTCATTTTTGACAGTTTTAACAATTATAGAGGTAGGTTGTCATGCTTCTTGGCAGGGTTTGTAAGCTTCTTGGTAGCAAGCTGCTGAAGAGCACGGATAACACGGAACCTTGTATTTCTAGGTTCAATGATATCATCTATATAACCATATTTAGCTGCATTGTAAGGATTTGCAAATGCCTCTCTGTACTCTTTCTCTTTCTCTGCCGCAAAAGCTGCGGGATCCGGTGCAGCCTTAAGCTCTTTACCGTAAAGAACCTCAATAGCTCCCGATGCTCCCATAACTGCAATCTCTGCTGTAGGCCATGCATAGTTGATATCACCTCTAAGGTGTTTAGAGCTCATAACGCAATATGCACCACCGTACGCCTTTCTAAGCACAACTGTAACTTTTGGAACAGTAGCTTCGCCGTATGCGTAAAGAAGTTTTGCACCATGAAGGATAATTCCGCCATACTCCTGCTGAGTACCCGGAAGGAATCCAGGTACATCTACCAATGTTACAATAGGAATATTGAATGCATCGCAGAAGCGTACAAATCTTGCCGCTTTTCTTGATGCGTTGTTGTCCAATACACCTGCAAGGACTTTAGGCTGGTTTGCAACAATACCTACAGACTGGCCGTTGAATCTTGCAAAACCTACAACAATGTTCTTTGC
>CAVHKR010000169.1:0-3400 GCA_963636615.1 Acutalibacteraceae bacterium
TGCTATAACCTCTCCTTTGTTTGCAACGGCATCAAACTCAATCTCCTTGGCATGCTGAATAAACTCACTTACTACAACCGGATGTTTTTGTGATACATTTGCTGCCAACTGCAGGAACTGAACAAGTTCATCTTTATTAGAACACACATTCATTGCAGCTCCCGATAAAACGTATGACGGTCTCACTAAAACAGGGAAGCCAACACTATCTACAAACTCATAGACATCAGCAAGAGTTGTAAGCTCTTTCCATCTTGGCTGGTCTATACCAAGCCCATCGAGCATAGAGGAGAATTTATGTCTATCCTCTGCATTGTCTATATCTTTTGCCTGAGTTCCAAGGATATTTACCCCCTCTGCATCCAATCTCATTGCAAGATTATTAGGAATCTGACCACCCATAGAGACAACCATTCCGTGAGGCTTCTCAAGGTCGTATATATCCATAACACGCTCGTATGTAAGCTCGTCAAAGTAGAGTCTGTTACACATATCGTAGTCTGTAGATACGGTCTCGGGATTATAGTTTATCATAACACCCCTCCATCCGCATTTCTGTATGGTTGTAAGGGCATTAACGCTACACCAGTCAAACTCTACCGAGCTGCCTATCCTGTATGCGCCCGAGCCAAGCACTATTATAGATTTATGGTCTCCCTGGTATGCAACATCATTGGTTGTGCCGCTGTATGTGAGATAGAGGTAATTGGTCTTTGCCGGAAATTCTGCTGCAAGTGTATCTATCTGTTTTACAACAGGGACTACTCCAAGACTTTTTCTGTAGTTACGGATAATATTTACCGCTTCGTCTGCATCTATCTTGTCTTTAAAAAGAAGCCTTCCTATCTGGAAATCTGAAAATCCCATAACCTTGGCTTTTCTAAGCAGATCGGGGGTTAGAGATTCTAATTTATCGGGAAGAGAATTAATCTCCCTGTCTATTAAAATTATATTGTGAAGTTTCTCCAGGAACCATTTGTCTATCTTTGTAAGATTGTGAATCTGATCTACTGTGTAACCTTTCTTAAAGGCCTTGGAGATGACAAAGATACGGTTATCTGTAGGCTCTCGTAAAGCCTTGTCTATATCTGCAACGTTTATCTCCTTGTTTGCTACAAATCCGTGCGCTCCCTGGCCTATCATCCTAAGACCCTTTTGAATTGCCTCCTCAAATGTGCGGCCTATTGCCATAACCTCCCCGACGCTCTTCATTGAGGAGCCAATCTCGCGGCTCACCCCATGGAATTTAGAGAGATCCCAGCGAGGAATCTTACAAACTATATAATCTAAAGCCGGTTCAAAAAATGCAGGGGTTGTCTTGGTAACGGAGTTTTTTAAATCAAACAGGCCATAGCCCAATCCAAGTTTTGCTGCAACAAATGCCAAAGGGTAACCTGTTGCTTTTGAAGCAAGTGCAGATGAACGGCTTAAACGTGCATTAACCTCGATTACCCTGTAATCCTCACTCATAGGGTCAAAAGCATACTGCACATTACACTCTCCAACAATTCCTATATGGCGCACAATGCGTATTGCAATCTCCCTTAATTTATGATATTCATTATTTGTGAGTGTTTGGGATGGCGCAACAACTATACTCTCTCCGGTATGTATTCCAAGAGGGTCAAAGTTCTCCATGTTACAAACAGTAATGCAATTGTCAAACCTATCCCTTACAACCTCATATTCAATCTCTTTCCAGCCCTTTAAAGACTTCTCCACAAGAACTTGCGGAGAGAATGTAAAGGCCTTTTCGGCAAGTTTGGCAAGCTCTTCCTCATTATTGCAGAAGCCGGAACCAAGTCCTCCAAGCGCGTATGCGGCTCTGATGATAACAGGATAGCCGAGTTCGTTGGCAGCCTTTAGGGCATCATTAAGATTCTCAACTGCAGTGCTTTTAATTGTCTTAACATTAATCTCATCCAATTTATGTACAAACAACTCCCTGTCTTCTGTATCCATGATAGCCTGGACAGGTGTGCCAAGCACTTGCAGATTATATCTCTCCAAAACACCGCTTCTGTACAGCTCTACACCGCAATTAAGCGCTGTCTGCCCGCCAAAAGCCAACAAAATTCCTTGAGGCTTCTCCTTTTTGATTACCTGCTCCACAAAATATGGGGTAACGGGCAGAAAATAGATTTTATCTGCCACACCCTCTGAGGTTTGCACTGTTGCAATATTTGGATTTATAAGCACAGTCTCAATACCCTCCTCACGCATTGCCTTTAGAGCCTGCGAACCGGAATAGTCAAACTCTCCGGCTTCGCCAATCTTTAACGCACCTGAACCAAGAAGAAGTACCTTTTTTATTTCTGTATTATTATTTGCCATTGTAATATTCTTGTTGTTAAGGAGATAATAATTGTTATTTAAAGCTTTCCGATAAACTCGTCAAACAGGAATTCTGTATCTTTTGGCCCACTCGAAGCCTCAGGATGAAACTGTGCCGAAAAAAACGGCTTGGTTTTGTGTCTTATCCCTTCGTTTGTACCATCATTCATATTAATAAAGAGTGGTTCCCATTCTCTTCCAAGAGTTGTATTGTCTACTGCAAAGCCATGATTTTGTGATGTTATAAAGCATCTGTCTGACCCAACCATTCTAACAGGTTGGTTATGACTTCTGTGTCCGTACTTTAATTTAAAAGTGGATGCTCCTCCGGCCTTTGACAACAACTGGTTGCCCATACAGATGCCAAATATCGGTTTTGTACCCTTCATTGCCTCCTTTATATTCTCAACAGCCTCAAGACAGAGTTCTGGATTTCCCGGTCCGTTAGAGATAAACAGACCATCATAATACAGATTATTAAAATTATAGTTCCATGGAACACGTACAACCTCAACATCCCTTTTGATAAGACATCTTAAGATATTGTTCTTTACACCGCAATCTATCAATACAACTCTTCTTTTTGCTCCCGATGGTTTGGATTTCAGATATCTGTCAGAATCTGTAAGTTCCGCTTCCGTTGCACTGCTGCCATAGATCTTTATCTCTTTGCAACTTACAATGTCTACCTGATTCTCCAAGTTAGGATCTGCAACATCAAATGTATCATCCTCCCCCTCGGGTACAATCTTTCCAAGCATTGAGCCGTTGTCTCTTAGAATCTTGGTAAGTTCTCTTGTATCTATTCCAAAAATTCCGGGAATCTTCTGCTCCTTTAGCCATTGGTCCAAGCTCTTTGCAGCATTCCAGTGGCTGTACTCAAACGAATAGTCAGATATGATAAGTCCTCGCACCCAGATCTTTTCTGATTCAAAAAAACGCGAAATACCGTCTTGTGACAGTTCCTCGCGTGGAACACCGTAATTGCCGATTAACGGGTAGGTGACACAAAGAATTTGTCCGGAATAGGAGGGATCCGTCAGGCTTTCCGGATATCCTACCATTG
>CAVHKR010000170.1:0-3395 GCA_963636615.1 Acutalibacteraceae bacterium
TTACAACAATCCAGAGAAGACATCTGCAGCATTTATACAGAATCCGTTACAGAGCCATTATCCTGAAACCATCTACTGTACCGGTGATATTGTATACCTTAATGAGCGCGGTGAGATAATGTATTTGGGCAGAGTGGATTCACAAATTAAGCATAATGGTTATCGTATAGAACTCGGTGAAATTGAGACCGCCATTTTGGGGACTGATATGGTTGATAGTTGCTGTGTAGTGTACGACCATGGCAATAAGAAGATAGTATTGTTCTATCACTCAAAGGAGGTCTTGAATATGGCCGAGTTCCGCAAGTCATTATCAGGTCGCATTCCTCGCTATATGATGCCAAACGAATATCATTGGGAAGCTGTCATTAGACAGAATGGCAGTGGAAAGATAGATAGGGCGTATTACGCTAATAGCATAAATCAAAACGCTGTATGAATCAATTATTGGAAGATTACAGATGAATCAGCATATGTATAACGATTATATGATATTGGTTCAATCCTTCGAAGAGATAAGAGAGTATATAGCTAAGATTCGCTCTTTGAAAAAAGGCTTCATTACCAATTTCTTTCCTGAGCAAAGAAAGGTTGAAATATGGGTGAGTCACGGACAACTATCTGTGGAAACTAAAGATGAAGTGGTACTTTTCATGAAGAAAGATGAGGGTTTTATTCACCTATTCTATTGTGCTACAAACAAGGATATACTGAAAGAGAAGTTAGCTTTGCTGCCATCCGAAGAGGTCTACATTGCAGATCTGATAGTGGATACAAGGACAGAAGCCTCACTGCCTGAGGTGTTTGAGGAGAATGGTTTTGAGATACGTAGGAGTCTTTATCGTATGAGCAAGATAAACGCTACAACAGAACCTGCAATAATAGATGAGCAATTCGATGCCAAGGCAGAAGACCTTCCGGTAATAGATAATATGCTCCATATCTATTTTGACAAGTATTCAGAACAATTGCCAGCCAAGGAGGAACTGAAGGACTTTTTTAATCTCAACCATATCATTGTTTGCAAGGATAAAGGTTATATAGCCGGTTTTATGTTGTATGACTATAGTCCATCAACCCTCTACTTACGCTATTGGTTTGTGCATCCTGCCTTCAGAGACCAAGGAGTAGGCTCGCTGCTCTTTAGAGAGTACGCTCGTAGAGGGGCTTTGTGCAAACGACACATACTGTGGGTTGTAGAGGATAATTTTAATGCAATGCAAAGATACGAACACTACGGATATCAAAAAGAGAATATGATAGATTATGTGATGTGTAAGGGCCTGTACGATGATAAAGTAGTCGGGTGGTGGGAGACAATATTAGTCTTCAGCTACTTTAACCATAATAATAACATTGCGGCTTAGTTATGGTTAAAGAGATTAAGAATATCATCTTATGGGGAGAAGATGCTTTTAGCAACGTGGTTCTAAACTCTCTGATTGGTGCAGGATATAATGTACAGATGGTTGTAACTCCTTTGTATGACAACTTTGTGTACAGGCGTTTGGAAAAGACATGTATAAATTATAATATTGAGTTTGCTCGCGAAAAGGCTATAAATAGTAACATAGTCTATGAAAAGGTAAAAAGATGTAAACCGGACCTTTGCGTAATCTGTCACTTTGAACGACTTATCAAGAAACCTCTCCTATCCTTACCAGAATACGGCTTTATCAATGTTCATCCTTCCCTATTACCTAACTACAGAGGCATGTCTCCTCAACATTGGCCCATCATCAATGGAGAAAAGGAGGCTGGTATTACATGCCACTATGTAGATGATGGTATTGATACAGGGGATATTATTGTACAGAGGATTGTTACTTTGACTGATGATATGTATGTTTCAGATCTCCAACATATATGGATTAAAGAATATCCTGCTCTTGTTGAGGACGCAATCATGAAAATCAGAAAAGGAGAGCCAACGATCCCACAGAAACACCTACAGGGCTCCTATTATGGAAAATTGAAAGAAGAACACTGTGTAATTAATCCGAATGGATCTGTGCGAGAGGCTTATAATCTCGTTAGGGGTGTTTCATTGCCATACTTTGGAGCAAGGTATGAAGATAAGATTATCTATCGCGCACACATTGCAGATACAGCCTATGGTTGTAAAGAATTTATTCGTTTCAAAGATGGCTATTTAGTGATAGACCTATTTAAAGCAAGAAAATAAAATAGTGTATGTACATTAATTTAATAGAATACTTTCAGAAGACAGTTATGACAGAAAGCAGTCGTGTTGCTGTCATTGATGGAGAAAGGAATATCTGTTACAACAGCCTTGATAGAAAAGCTATAGGCGCGTCTCTGCCAAAGTATATGATTCCGTTTAAATATGTCTGGTTGCAAGGACTGAATAGGAATCCTAATGGCAAGATAGACCGCTTGTATTACAACAACATTGCTAATGAGCAGTGAAGAAATTATGTGCCCCCCTCATAAGTGTTACATCTCACTAACGAGGATGTTATTATAGATGTGTATAAAATTGATAATTAATTAGGATATGAAACAACAAATCATCACAATTCTGACGGGCTTGCGTCCTGAATTTGATTTTACCAAGAATGTAAATTTTATAGAGGAGGGAATGCTTGACAGCTTTGATATAGTAACTCTGGTTTCCGATCTTGACAACAGTTTTGGTATTTCAATAGATGGTATGGATATTATCCCGGAGAACTTCTCTTCGATAGATGCAATTATTCACCTTTTGAAAAGGAACGGAGTGAAGTAATGGATTTTATATTTAAGAATAAACGTATCGGCGGTATCCTTACAATCCTTCCCAAGAAGGTAGTTGCCTTTGAGGATGAGATGGAGAACTATAACTTTTCGCCTGCAAAGTGTATGAAGTTGAAGTTGGCTATGGGCTATAAGGAACATCGCTTGGCTGAGCCCAATCAGACATCTTCTGATTTCTGCGTCCATGGTTTGCAGTATCTGTTTGATAACAGCCTTCTGGATAAGGAGAATATAGATGTTCTGCTGTTTGTCTCTCAGTCTCCGGATTACTACATGCCCCCTACAAGTAATATTATTCAAGGCCATTTTGGGTTGAAAACTGACATGATTTGTATGGATATAAATCAAGGGTGTGCAGGCTTTGAGGTTGGCTTGATTCAGGCATTCATGATGCTTGAACAGTCGAATATCAATAAGGTAGTTCTATTGAATGCAGATGTACTAAGCCATAAAGTTTCTCCGCGAGATCGCAACAGCAAGCCTTTGATTGGAGATGCAGCTTCAATAACTGTTGTAGAGAAGAGTGTAGAGGATACTACAGTCTATGCTAACATCAAGATGGATGGGACAGGTGCCCTTGCATTAAACATTCCTGCCGGAGGTTTCCGTCTGCCTTGTACAGAGGAAACCGCCAAGAT
>CAVHKR010000171.1:0-3381 GCA_963636615.1 Acutalibacteraceae bacterium
GGCAAAGATTATTTCTGTCCGGAGTTTGCAGATGAGTTTGCTGCTGCATGTTTTTTATATGTAAGGATAGCAAAGAACGCCAAGTCTGTTGGGGAGAGATATGCGGCAAGGTATATATCGGGATTTGGTTACGGTGTCAGACTGGAAGCATGTAATATTCCGGATAATGGAGCGCAATACAGGGATTTTATCTCTGTTGCATTTGACAATACGGCCTATATATCTCCTCTTTTTACACAAGAGGAGTTTGTGTCCATACGTCCAACTCTTAAAATAGGAAATACTAATATGGGGGCAATTGACCAATCGGATATTGCAAAGGTGATAGATGATTATCAAAAAGTTATTGCCAACATAACACGTATTTCAACACTCAGAAGCGGTGATATGCTCCTTTTTGAGACAGACGTTTACAATAGGGAAAAACCTTGTCTGAGCAGATGCATATCCAACATGGGAACAAAAGGAAATGCCATCATTGAGATAACCTTTGGTGATATAGACATAAGATTCAACCGGTAATCTCTCTTATAATGGCTTTAGCTGCCAATGCACCTGTTGAAAAGGCTATCTGAAGGTTATACCCTCCTGTATCTGCATCCAAGTTGAGAAGTTCGCCTGCAAAGTAGAGTCCCCTTACAATCTTGCTCTGCATTGTTTTTTTGTTTACCTCCTTTATGTCTACTCCACCGGCTGTAATCACAGCACGTCTGTAACCCACGCAAGAATCTATTTCAAATCTCCAGTCTTTTAACTTATTAGGAAGATTGTTATAGTCTACAGGGTGTTGCAGATTCATAAACGGTTTTACAAGGGCCTTAGGCAGATAGGATAAAAGGAGGTTTTGCATTGGAAAATGCTTTTGGGAGGTCTCCTTCTCTATTCTGCTCTTCAATATTTCAGATGTAACGGCAGGTTTAAGGTCTATCTTTAGACTAACCTTTTGCCCCATTGTAAGATTATAAACAGCATTCCTGCTGATTTTAAAGCCTATAGGACCCTCAATGCCATCCTCTGTAAAATCCAAATCTCCAAATTCGTGCTGAATCTCATTCCCATTTACTATCAATGATACAGAGACATTCCTTAGAGAGATACCGCTAAGACCTGTATTCTTGTAATGATTTGGCACCAAGGCTGTTAATGACGGGAAGCAGGGGATAATCCTGTGTCCCAACTCCTGTGCAAACCTATAACCGCTTCCTGTTGAGCCTGTACTTGGATAGGATAATCCTCCTGTGGCAAGAATAAGATATTTTGCTGTTATTCTCTCTCCATTTGCCCCCACTACAACAAATCCTGTCTCTACAGATTCTTTGGAATCATCCTGTATTTTTTCAATTTTAACGGCTTCAAAGGATGTAAACACCTTTACTCCGTTCGTTTTTATATAGTCAGAAAGTCTCTTTGATACATCTGTGGCTCTGTATGATGCAGGAAAAACACGGTCACCACGTTCAACTACAAGCGGAAGCCCCAAATCCTCAAAAAAGGAGATTGTCTTACGGTTGTCCATCTCATAGAAAGCCGGCCTGAAAAAATTTTTATCGGGATGAATATGAACGGAAAAATCCTCCCAGCTTTTTGTGTTGGTTATATTGCAACGCCCTTTTCCTGTAATTCCAATCTTTTTGCCACAGCTCGCCATCTTCTCTATTACGGTAACAGAGGGCAATTCCATATTGTTTTCTTTTGAGAATAAAACAGTTGAGGCAGCCGAAAATAGCCCGGCTGCCCCCCCTCCTACTATTAGAATATCTGTATTCATCAATAATTCCTTATCTCTTCTGTTCCGTTCAAAACAGCAAGAGCGTTGGATGCCAATGCCCCCATCTCATCCTCTCCCGGGTACAATGTTACAGGTGCAATGAAAGAGACTCTTTTCTCTATCTGCTTCATTAACGGTGTGTTGTAAGCAACGCCACCGGTAATGAGGATAGCATCAACCTTTCCATCAACAACGGTTGCAACACCACCTATAGCTTTGGCAATGTTATATCCGAATGCGTCTGAAATAAGTTTAGCCTCTTTGTCCCCCTCTTCAACTCTCTTTTCAACCTCCGCAAAGGAGTTTGTGCCAAGATGAGCAACTACACCTCCTTTACCGTTTATCATCCTCTTTACCTCCTGCAGAGTATGTTTTCCGCTAAAGCACAGTTCTGCCACCTGCATTGCAGGGAGTGCACCGGATCTCTCGGGCGAGAAAGCCCCGTCTCCGTTCAACGCATCATTAACGTCAACTATCCTGCCATGATTATGGATTCCTACCGAAACTCCACCACCAAGGTGAGCTACAATAATATTAAGGTCTTTATACTCCTTACCTTGCTCCTTTGCATATCGTTTTGCAATGGCTTTCTGGTTAAGAGCATGAAATATAGATCTCTTTGGGAAGATTGGCAGGCCGGTTATCCTTGCAATAGGCTCAAGTTCATCTACAACAACAGGGTCTGCTATTATGGCATTGATCTGTTTTGCAAAAACATTCTTAATCTCCGTTACCATCTCATTTGCCACCATTGCCCCAAGATTGCTTGCATGTTCCCCATAGCATGCACTCTCAACATCCTTTAGCATCTTGTCGTTTACACCGTACACTCCAGATGGAATAGGATGCAGCAGACCGCCACGGGCTACAATAATATCCAGATCCTCTAACCTGATGTTATTCTCATCAAGAGCTTTCTTTACCTCACCGGTTCTGAAAGGGGTCTGATCCTTTATATTCGAATATGGAGCAAGTTCTTCACTCGTATGTCTTAATGTTTTTGTAAACAGTTCCTTTGCACCCTCATAAACCGAAATTTTGGTTGAGGTTGAACCTGGGTTTATCACCAATATCAAATTTCTCATATATTACTCTATTTAGCTGTAATGGCTGCAAGGGCAATTGAGTTTAATTTGGTGTCTATGCTATCTGCACGGCTTGAAAGGACACATGGAGCCTGTGCGCCCGCCACCATTGCAGCAAGTTTAACTCCTTTACAAAGTTGTGAATTTGTTTTGTAGAATACATTTGCAGACTCTATGTTAGGGAATACAAGACAATCTGCATCTCCGGCTACAGGACTAACAAGTTTCTTTATTGCAACAGCCTCCTGAGACAGAGCTACATCCAAAGCCAAAGGGCCATCTATATAGCAACCTCCTATCTGTCCTCTCTCGCTCATCTTGGCTATCATTGCAGCCTCAACGCAAGCAGGCATTCCAACAAGCATCTGCTCCGTTGCAGCTATCATGGCAACCTTAGGCTTTGCTATGCCAAGAGCTTTGGCTGTATTTACAACATAGTTTGTCATGGCTATCTTCTGCTTGAAATCGGGAGCAGGGATGACAGCCATATCTGTCATAATTATAAATTTATGGTAATTAGGGTTGTAT
>CAVHKR010000172.1:0-3368 GCA_963636615.1 Acutalibacteraceae bacterium
CCGTAATGGTTTATTTTAAGAGAATCGGGAGTAACAGGGATATACTTGCTCTTGTCTGTACTTGTACCGCTCGATTTTGCAAACCATCTTACTTTCTGATTCCACGTTATGTAATCCTCACCCTCTCTAAGTCTCCTGATATATGGATAGAAATCGTTATAATCTCTTATAGGAACCAGTTCTCTAAACCTCCTAAGGCTTTTCTCATAGCTGCACCGTGATTTGCCCAAATCATTGGGAATACTCCGGGCAACCTCTATTGAAGAGAATTTATGTTCCTTGCCAAAAAGAGTATCTGCTCCGCCATCTATCAGCTTGCAGAACAGCTCTCTCTGGAGCAGTGCCGGATTCTCTGCAGAAAGCTCGTTCCTCTTTAACAGCTCCTTGCTGAATCTTAAAAAAAGCCTGTTTCGTAGGTTCATATCTTTTTTGTTAAGTAATCCTTCTCTATCCAAATACCTCATGGAGCACATCGAGAGACTTTATCTCTACCTCTGTGCCAAGATGATATGAAATATATTGTACCATCTTTTTTGCAAAGCTCAACCGCAAATTCCTTCCGCACTTTATCTCATCTATCTCATTTACCCTAATGTGCAACAGTTTTTCTAACAGATTGGATTCCTCTATGGAGAACCAGCTGTTATAAAGCTGCGGAGAATACTCCTCGAATCTCCCGTACGGAATATAAAACTGCTCTGTCTCCGCCACCCTTAGGGGATTAGGGGTATAACCCAAAGCCATGCAGAGGTTTACAATAAAGTAAAGATGAAAGTTGGCTATGCCGCTCTCCATGGCATTGAGTATCTCTACAGAGGAACTAATGAGCGCAAACAGTTTCTCATTGGGTTCCTCCTCTCTTATGCAACGCAATACAAGTTCGCTCATAAACAGCGCCATGGTGCTTTTGTAGATATTGGAGCGCAACCCATGCAATTGGTGCAAAGGGGCTATCTCCTTAATGGTTGGCATTGCGTTCTGTTTTCCTGTATAAACAACACAGCTCAGCAGCGCCAGCTTGTGCAGCATGGGCAATGAGCCTCTACACTTTCCTCCACCCCTAAAGTAGAATGCCTCGCGACCATACTGGAGAGAGTAACATTGTACTACCATCCCCCTGTCTGAATGTTTTACAACATTAAGTACTACTATATCTCTTTTGCTAAGCATTCTTGTTAAGAAAATCTGCCAATGCCCTCATGGCCTTTCCTCTGTGAGATATTGCATTCTTCTCCTCCATGGATAGCTCTGCCAATGTACAGTTGTAACCATCGGGAATAAATATAGGATCGTAACCAAACCCTTTATGGCCGCTTCTCTCTGTGGCAATACGGCCGTGAAGCACCCCCTCAAACCGGTGTATTCTGCCCTCTTTTACAAGAGTCACCACTGTTCTGAACCTTGCCTTTCTGTTCTGTATCTCACCCTCCTTTGCTACCGGATTCCTCTCTGCCGTGTTTCCTGCTGCAGGGCTCCTCTCTGCTTTACTCTTTGCCGCTGCACTCATCTCCATGAGCAGTTTTTGCATATTCGCCTCGGTGGTATCTGCAAATTCAGGGGTGTTGTCCCAATCTGAAAAGAGAGGCGGAAGAGAGCAGTACCTTGCCGTGTAGACACCCGGAGCACCATTCAGAACATCAACCTCAAGGCCGGTATCATCTGCAAAGCAGCATTCATGCCTTAGATTCCATAAATACATAGCCTTTTCACATGAATTCTCCTCTAAGGTATCTCCATTTTCGGGAATCTCCTCCTTAATCCCAACCTGCGCAGGCATTATAAGTTCAAACGCCTTTCCTATTGCATTCTGCGCCTCGCTCAATTTATGCGCATTCCCTGTTGCAAAAATAATCTTCATAAAGGTGCGTTTTTTGTAGCTTCAAAGGTACAATTTAATTACATACATTAAGGAAGTTTGCAGGTAAAATTCCTACCTTTGCGATTATGATTGCAAACCTCCATGGTTATGCGTATTACAATATTTAAAACAACAGACAGATGAGAAGACTTGTTTTTTTGGCGGCTGCAACATTGTTTATATGTGCCGGTGGAGATGTTACAGCCCAGTCACAGGAATTTAATACAGGTAAAAACTTAGAGATCCAATACAACATTCTAAAAGTTCTGCAAAGCAACTATGTAGACACAATAAAAACAGACAATCTTGTTCTAAAAGGGATAAACTCCATGTTAGAGAGTTTAGATCCGTACACATCATATATTCCGGAGGAGGAGGATGAAAATTTAGAGTTCCTTACTACCGGCATCTATGGTGGCATAGGCTCTCTCATTAAGAAGATAGACTCGCTTGGAGTACAGATTTCGCAACCCTATATAAACTCTCCGGCGGCCAAAGCAGGGCTTGAACCGGGAGATATTATCATAAAGATTAACGGAGAGGATACTAAACCACTCTCAGCAGATGTTGCCAGTGCAAAGATGAAGGGGGAGCCCGGCTCAACCGTAAAGTTTACGGTAATAAAGGGCAGAACCAAAGAGCTTAAAGAGTACAAGATTGTCAGAGAGAGAATTAAAGTTCCCGATGTCTCCTACAGCGGAATCTACAGAGAGAATGTTGGCTATATACGTATGGACGGATTCTCTATAGGCGGAGCAAATGAGGTGAAGAATGCCCTTTTAAACCTTAAAGAGCAGGGTGCAAAAAGAATTATCTTAGACCTTAGAGGTAACGGAGGGGGAGTGATGGATGAGGCGATAAACATTGTATCTCTGTTTGTACCATCCGGAACCACAGTAATGTCTTCAAAAGGGAGAAGCCCGGAATCCGTAATGACCTACAAGACCAAAGAGGAGCCTGTTGACACATTGATTCCGCTTACCGTAATGATAAACTCCGGCTCTGCATCTGCCTCCGAGATTGTGGCAGGGGCAATACAAGACCTTGACAGAGGACTTATAGTTGGAACACGTTCCTTTGGAAAAGGCCTGATACAAGGGTTTAAAAGCGTTGGATACAACGGTCAGTTAAAATATACCGTAGCAAAATACTACACCCCAAGCGGAAGATGCGTTCAGGCATTGGACTATAGCCATAGGAACGAAGACGGTAGTGTGGGTCATGTTCCCGATTCTCTCATAAAGCCATTCAAGACTCTTAGAGGCAGAACGGTATATGACGGAGGCGGTATTGTACCTGATTCTGTTCTTACTGCAATATCGTACAGCCGTCCTGTAGTTGCATTGGCCTACAGTGATATTCTAAATGATTATGCCATTAAATACTACACCTCGCATAACTCTATTTCGGAGCCTTTGGATTTTAATCTTACAGACAAAGAGTATGAAGATTTTACAGAATATGCAGCCGAACGCAATTTTGATGGCAGAAGCGGAGCCGAGGTTATGAT
>CAVHKR010000173.1:0-3360 GCA_963636615.1 Acutalibacteraceae bacterium
ATTGCCAACCTCCTTAACCGAGATATGCCAGTTCCTGACTCTTGGGTAGATCTCCTCCAACTCGTTAAGCTCATGGTAGTGAGTGGCAAAAAGAGTCTTGGGCTTCATTTCACATTGGTGCAGGTATTCAACTATAGCCCAAGCTATTGACATACCGTCAAAGGTGCTTGTACCTCTGCCTATCTCATCTAAAAGCACTAAAGAGCGGTTAGATATATTATGAAGGATTGTTGCCGTCTCTGTCATCTCAACCATAAAGGTAGACTCTCCGCGAGAGATATTGTCAGATGCCCCTACTCGTGTAAATATCTTGTCTGTTACTCCAAGCGTTGCAGCTTTTGCCGGCACAAACGAACCTATCTGTGCCATTAGCACAATAAGTGCTGTCTGCCGTAACAGAGCAGATTTTCCTGCCATGTTAGGGCCTGTAAGAATCATTATCTGCTCATCGTCTGAATCCAAATGCAGCGAATTTGGCACATACTCCTCCCCCGGCTTCATAAGGGTCTCAATAACAGGATGTCTGCCATCTGTAATATCTATCCCAAATGAATCGTTCATCTGAGGCTTGCAGTATTGGTTACTTATAGCCAATGCTGCAAATGATGAGAGCACATCTACCTTTGCCACTATCCTGCTCACAGACTGAATTGCAGGCATATTTTTTTGAACTTCCGAAACAACCTGCTGATATATGCGTTGTTCTATTAAAGCTATCCTCTCCTCGGCTCCAAATATCTTCTCCTCATACTCCTTTAGCTCCTGCGTTATGTAACGCTCTGCATTAACAAGCGTCTGTTTCCTTATCCATTCTGGAGGAACCTTATCTTTATGAGTATTTCTCACCTCAAGGTAGTAACCAAATACATTATTATAGCTGATTTTTAACGATGGTATGCCTGTTCTCTCTATCTCCCTCTCCTGAAGCTGCAACAGATAATCCTTGCCATGTCTGGCTATCTGCCTCAACTCATCAAGCTCATTGTCTACCCCGTCTGCAATAATATCCCCTTTGCCAAACAAAGGCGCAGGTTCTGCCAACAGATGCGTTTCTATAAAATCCTGCAATTCATTAAACAGAACAATACCCTCATGCAACTTACCTATGGCAGCTACAGAGGCAGAATCTGCAATGCTGTTAATCCTCTCTTTCAGGGCCTCTATCAGTTGCTTTATAGGTGCCAACTGTTTAAGACCGCGTTTAAGTTGATTGAGCTCCCTTGGCATAATCTTTCCAGCGGCAGCACGTGATATTATCCTCTCCAAATCTCCCACATTCCCAAGCAACACCCTAAGTTCATCTAACCTGCAAGAATCGTTATAAAAAGCCTCAACAGCCGCATGACGCTCCCTTATCTCCTCCAATTCCTTTACCGGCAGAGATAACCAGTTCCTTAACAGTCTGGCACCCAACGGGCAACAGGTATTATCAATCACCTGCAACAGTGATACCCCATCGAGAGCCGCCGAAGCAAACAACTCCAAATTTCTAACGGTAAACCTGTCTAGCCACACATACCTGTCTCTCTCTATCCGCTGAATTGAGCAGAGCTGACTTACACTCTTATTATGATTCTGCTCTAAATAGAAAAGGATTGCACCTGCCGCTGTAATAGCAAGGCTCATCCCCTCAATACCAAATCCCTTTAACGAAGCCAAAGAGAACTGCTCTTTAAGTTTATCCTCGCAGGCCTGGGTTGCAAAAGCCCACTCATCCATATAGGAGAGGTAATATTTATCCCCAAACCGCTCTCTGAAGCCATCCCTGTACCCCTTCTGAACTACCACCTCCTTTGGAGACATAGAGGAGAGGAGCATATCAATATAATCCAAATCCCCCTCGGCAACCCTAAAAGTTCCTGTTGATATATCGAGAAACGCTATACCCCCCTGTTTACCGTCAAAAGAGGCAGCACACAGATAGTTGTTCTCTTTCTGCTCCAATAATCGGTCTGAATAGGCAATTCCCGGAGTAACCAACTCTGTAATACCTCTTTTTACTATCTTTTTAGTAAGTTTTGGATCCTCCAACTGGTCACACACCGCAACTTTAAATCCACTCCTCACCAATTTAGGCAGATAGTTATCCAAAGCGTGATGTGGAAAGCCCGCCAGCTCAACAGACTGAGCCGTTCCGTTGGCTCTTTTTGTAAGCACAATCCCCAAAACCCTGCTTGTCGTAACCGCATCCTCTCCAAAGGTCTCATAAAAATCGCCAACCCTAAAAAGCAGCAACGCATCGGGATGTTCAGCCTTAACCTTAAAGTACTGGCGCATCAGCGGAGTCTCAACAATCTTTGAATTTTCGCCCATTCTTCTACCATATTTTGCTTCCCACAAAAATACTCATTTCTCCCCTAACTTCCTTGTCTCCGCTCCAAATTCCCTCACAAAATCGCGCTACAATAACAATAGTCTCCGATACCGACAGCCTGTTATGTGCCAGCACAACGCCATATTCCGTATCATCTGTTCACAAGCATGAAGAAGTGCGATACAGGCCCATGTCCTGTACCTACGCTACCATCCTTTGCTGCTGCTATAATCGCGCTGTTTATATAATCCTTTGCCTTGTCGGCAGCATCATTAAGGGAGAACCCCCTGGCAAGAAAGGAGGCAAACGCAGACGACATTGTACACCCCGTTCCATGTGTATTCCGTGTGTTAATCCTCCTCGAATCCAAATGCAGAGTCTCGCCCGTTTGCGCATTGTAGAAAATATCAACCAACCGCTCCTCTGTAAGATGTCCGGCCTTTAAAAGTACAGACACTTTATTGTGAAACCCTTGAGCAGAAGCTAAAGCGGTAAGAGCCTCCGACAGCTCCTCTGCTGCCAAAGCCAATTCCCTCTGCCTGTCTAACTTACGGCCAATCAGTATCTCCGCCTCCGGAATATTTGGAGTAATGACCGTAGCAAGCGGAAGCAACCTCTCCTTTAGCGCAGAAACGGCATTCTCGTTGATAAGCCTGTCTCCGGATGTTGCAACCATCACCGGGTCTATAACCAAATTCCCAACCTTATACTTTAGCAGCTCGGCCCGCACAGCCTCTATAACCTCTACATTGTGCAGCATTCCTATCTTGATTGCATCGGCCCCGATATCATCTAAAACCGCCTCTATCTGCCCCGTTACAATATTTATAGGCAACGGCAGCATATCCCTAACCCCAAGCGTATTCTGAACGGTAACAGCCGTTATTGCAGAAGCTGCGTATGAACCTGTGGCAGAGATAGCCTTTATATCTGCCTGAATACCGGCTCCTCCCCCCGAATCACTGCCGGCAATTGTCAATACCCTTGCTATTTTCATCTATCGTTCTCCCTTTATTTTTCCAAAAAATGATTATACCCCTTAAATG
>CAVHKR010000174.1:0-3338 GCA_963636615.1 Acutalibacteraceae bacterium
AGCATATTGTTACCTTTTTCATAACCCCAAAGCTCCCACCTTACTTTGCAATGCAGAGTCTCTGCAAAAGCCTCTGTCAGTCTGTCACACAGTAATTTACTCATTATGGCGTTATAGTCGTCATTCTTGTGCCTAAAGTATTCCACAAGTTTTTTAAGCCCAATCCCCGCCGTTACTGCAAACAGCACGATATAGTCTTTAACACCTCCTACAGGGGTAATAAAATCTGCAACACAAAGATTTTCAGCATTATCATACTCCTGATTCCTTAACTGTGGCAAAATTTTGCTTCCCGATAAGGTCTCTACAACTATGTCATTTCCTCGGCTGTTTGCCGGAAAGATACCTGTCACTCCGTTTAGAGTTAAAAGATGTTCATCTTTAATCTGTTGGAGCAATCTATTGGCATCCCTGTAGAGCGTTGCAGCTTCCTTACCTTTTTGAGGAGAGTTAAGAATCTGCGGATATGCTCCGTTCAGCTCCCATGCTGAAAAAAAATAGCTCCAGTTGATGAGCGGTTCTATTTCAGAAATCGGGAAATCTGTATAAACGGTTATACCAAGCTGTTTTGGCACAACTATTTTATTTATATTCTTTTTATGCCCATGCAGCATTGCATCTGCCAAGCTCTTGCTACAATGAATCTTTTGACTATTTAAATAGTTCTCCCTCAGTTCTCTCTGTGAAAACTTTATCTCATCTATATATTCTTGCCGGTTAGCCCCTTTAAGCCTGTTTAAAATAGAGACATTGTCAGACGCGCTCCTGCTGTGGACAACAATACCTGAATAGTGAGGGGCAATTTTTACTGCCGTATGCAATGCGGAGGTTGTAGCACCGCCAATAACCACATCTGCCTTTATCCCTCTTCTTTCAAACTCATCAACAACTTTAATCATCTCATCCAACGACGGCGTTATAAGGCCGCTAAGCCCAACATACTGTGCTCCCAACTGTTCAACCAAATCTGAAATCCTGTTTGGCTCTACCATAACTCCCATATCCTTAACATCATAGCCATTACATGAGAGTACCAACGAAACTATATTCTTTCCAATATCATGAACATCTCCTTTTACTGTAGCCATAACAACCTTGCCGGCCTTTGCGCTGTTTCTCTCCCTCTCAATATAGGGAGAAAGAGCTTCTACCGCTTTTTTCATTACACGTGCACTCTTTACTACCTGCGGAAGAAACATTTTTCCTGCGCCAAACAGTTCACCCACCTCCCCCATGGCAGGCATTAAAAGGGTGTCTATCAATTCAAGAGGAGATATGCCGCTCTTTTTAAAGGCATCTATGGTATAGTTTTCAATATTATCATCCGAACCCATTACAATGGCAAGTTTTATTCTCTCTTCAACCGGCAGACTGTTAATGGGTTTTGTTCCGTTCTCTGAACCTTGCCGGACAGATTCCTCCTCTTTAATCTTATGTGCAAATGCAGATAACCTCTCTGTGGCATCATCTCTTCTACACAGTATAACATCTTCGCATAGCTCTATAAGTGTCGGTTCTATTGAGGAGTAGATCTGCAGCATCCCCGGGTTTACAATCCCCATATCCATACCTGCTTCAATAGCATGGTATAAAAAGACAGAGTGCATAGCCTCTCTAATCTTGTTGTTTCCCCTGAACGAAAATGAAAGATTACTCACCCCTCCACTTATTTTTACCCCTTTAAGATTCTGCTTTATCCATCTGCAAGCTTTAATGTAATCCAAAGCATAGCAGTTATGGCTATCTATACCGGTAGCAACAGCCAGAATATTAGGATCCATTATTATATCCTCTGCAGGAAACCCGTTTTGTACAAGCAGCCTGTAAGCCCTCTCTGCAACCTCTATCTTTCTTGTATATGTGTCAGCCTGCCCTTTTTCGTCAAAAAGCATAACTACAGCAGCCGCACCATAATTATGTATCAACTGTGCGCGGTGTATAAAAAGAGCTTCTCCCTCTTTCAGCGAGATAGAATTAACTATGCTTTTCCCTTGAGTACATCTTAGCCCGGCTTCTAATACCTCCCATTTTGAGGAGTCTATCATTATGGGAATCCTTGCTATAGAGGGTTCAGACGCTATTAGATTAAGGAATGTTGCCATTGCAGCCTCACCATCTATCATGCCGTCATCCATGCAGACATCTATCACTTGCGCTCCGGACTCAACCATGCTCTTTGCAATCTTTATAGCCTCTGTGTAGTTATTCTCACGTATCAGCCTTGCAAACTTTGCAGAACCGGCAACATTTGTTCGCTCCCCTATGTTTATAAAATTGCTGTTTCCCGTTATAATCAGTGGTTCAAGTCCGCATAGAACGGAGTTATGCTTCAGTAAAGGGTGTTTTCTCGGACTATATTTGGCAGCCTCCACGCTGAGAGACTTAATATGTTGCGGTGTTGTACCGCAGCACCCTCCAACAATATTTACAATACCCAATTTAAGATACTCTTCCATATTTTCTGCAAACATTTGGGCTGTCTGCTCATATTCTCCCATTAAGTTTGGCAGTCCTGCATTAGGATGTACAGACACATTGCATTCGGCAATATCTGCAAGCCTCTTAACATAAGGAAGAAGCTGCTTGGCTCCAAATGAGCAGTTAAGCCCTATAGAAAGGAGTTTTGCATGACTGAGGGAATAATAGAAAGCCTCTACTGTCTGTCCGGCAAGCGTTCTTCCGCTATCTGTTAGAGTTCCCGATACCATTACAGGAATATCAATCCCCTTGGCTGCGCATATCTCCTCTATAGCCATAAGAGCGGCTTTGGCATTTAAGGTGTCAAAAACAGTCTCTATCATTATTATATCTGCGCCTCCCTCAATAAGACCTCTTGCCTGCTCTTTATAAGCCCCCTTTAATATATCAAATGTCACCAATCGATTGGCCGGATTATCTATATCTGCCGCAATTGAGCAGGATGCTCCCGTTGGACCCATTGTGCCTGCAACAAAACGAGGTTTGTCTACACTTATATCTTTCAAATCTATAGATCTCTTAGAGAGATTTGTGGTATCAGACGAGGATAAATCATAAAAATCCATTACTGCCTCTTTTGCCAATTTTGCAGCAGCAAAGTTTATATCATATACATGCCCTTGCAATCCATACTCCTTTAATGAGATTGTATTGCTGTTGAACGAGTTGGTGGTTATTATATCAGCTCCGGCCATAAGATACTCTGTATGAATCTCTTTAACTACAGACGGCATTGTAATGGAGAGAATGTCGTTACATCCTTTTAGATTGGTGTTGTGATTACAGAATACCTCTCCTCTAAACTCCTTTTCTGTTAAATTATACCTTTGAATCATTGTCCCCATAGCACCATCCAATAC
>CAVHKR010000175.1:0-3329 GCA_963636615.1 Acutalibacteraceae bacterium
TGTCACGTCCGTGGATTGCCTTGCCAACAGATCCATTGAAAGTGTATTTTGATATGTGCATCATCAAGTATTTTCTTGACATCATATCTCCCAACAACGATATGCTTGATAAGATGAAAAGTCTCTTTACGGCATTCCCCGAAATAGACAAATCAACACTTGGCTTTCCTGTAGGTTGGGAGAATGAGCCATTATGGCAATAGAATCTAATTCCATCTGTACCAGATATATTGCCCGTCTATATAATTCTTGAATTCGCCCTCTCTTAGAGTGGTTTTTTCTGACTTAAACACATATTTGTGTATGGGGCGGAAGCAGTTGGCCTTAACATACAATGTTTGTCCTGTAACAGGTTCCTTTACAGGCAGATACTCAGACATTCCGCCAAGGCGCGGCCCCACTACCCATACTCTTTCACCCGGAGCAATGGTTGAGAATGTTATTGCATCAACAGGCCTGTGGCAATATGGTGTAAGATATGTAGGGAAGCCCAAATACTCATACACATCCGTTTCTCCCCAATTCCTTGACTGATACCATCCTAATTGATGCGCGTATATACTCTTCTCCGCAACATCTACCGCCTGCTCAAGTGAAAATACCCCTTTAGGAGCTAAAGTACTCTCAGAAGCCCCCTTTATAAGTTCCAATGCCTCCATAAATGCCATAGCCTCCTTGGCCCATGGAGCAATACTCGCAGAGTCCGAGTAGCTGCCAAGGCGCGAATCATATTCTGTGTATGAATAGACATGGCACTTCTCAATATAGCGTAATGTATTATAGATCATTGTTGCAACATCCTCCCGCGTAGCAGGTTGGTTGTTAGGAAGCAAAACCGAATGTTCATTTAAAATTCCCATAGAAACGGCCTTTGCTGTATAGGCATCATTATACTTGCTCTCCACCTTTTTGTCTATCTTTATCTCTTTCCCGACAAGTTCCTCTGCAAGTCTTACGGCAAGAGAACGTAGCTGCAGTTGTGTAACAGGTTTGGTGAAGTCGTTGCCAAGGAGATTCTCATCTAAAAGATTATCGCAGAGGGCATAGTTGACACTGCTCTGGTATGTTCTGCTTATCTTAGCCGTTGATTTTTGTGGAAGAATAAAGAAGCCGGGCAATGCTGTACTTGAACGAAGTGCACTCTTTTCACGCACCGGATCTTTTGATTCCGGTACTTGGCTTGGAGACTTTCCACACCAGGTGCAACTGTACCACCATACATGATGCCCTGCAGCATTTACCCCTACGTACGCCTGGTCATCTGCAAGGGGCAGATCATACACATGGAACAGTTCGCCACCGGGCTCTACAAATGTATGATTGTCATTATGCTCAGATTTGCCGCATATCTTGCAGGAATAGTAGTACCTGTTATGCTCTTTACATGTTACGTACCTTACCCTACGATCGGCACCGGCTATCTTTGCAGTGTAAATATGATTGGTACAGAACGGTTTAGCAGCTTCCGCTCCTGCCTTTTGAGCTTCGTAAACATCACCGCTATAGGTCTTTATGGCAAAGAGCGGTTTACGCTTCCATGTGGGGCTGTTCATCCTCTTTAATATCCCTTCTGCAGCAGATTCGGGAACAAAGAGTGTTGCTCTTTGGCTATAAAATGGCGAGCTGTAATATGGTGTATAAGTGTCTGCATCGTCATCCAAATGTCCGCTTGTTGAGGAGAACATGGCAACATAAAATGCAGTTGCGTCCACTTTATCGCTAATCCAGACCTCTCTTATATTGTGGGGACCGCTACTGAAATTTAAAGCGGCTGCATGCCTTTTATATTTATGCTCATTATCTGTGTCAATAATCATTTTGGTAATAAGCATGGCTTTTTGATTATTTCCATCGCCGGCAGTTATTGGCTCATCGTGTGTGTTGTCTATAACTATCAAGTCTCTTGAATTTGTAAGAGGGCTATTGGCATTGGCGTACACAATGGAATATGGTTCCATTGTAGCTCTGTAGCTATCCTTATTAAGTATGTAATCTGTAACAATATTTTGTGCAAGCTCTCTGTCCGAACCTTTTCCCCCGGTACCAATTAAAAATTGAATGTCCATATATATGACATACGGCGTACTATCCTGTACATGAGCAGGTTTACCGTTAACAGTAACCTTTATCCGTGAACCGTCTAAAAAATAGTCTCCGTCTTTTATAGCATAGTCTGTGTCATATTTCCCATTCGGGTCTATAAGGAATTGTATCATAGCTTGATACTCAAATCCATCTTTGAAAAACATTCCCCCTTCATCATCCTCCTTAAAGTCACCGTCCCAATCTATACTCATGACTTGAATCCCCCCGGATGGATTAAGATCTCCGTATTCGGTGACGGCAGATGTAAACTTTTGTTCCCGTGCATCTTCAAGCGACGACCCCGGTTTCGGCAACTCTAAAGTTATATCTACCGTTTTTATTTTTGATTTGTTCTGTGCTAACGAGCATAGCGGCAGCAACAATGCCACCGCCATTATAATAGATACTATTTTTCTATTCATTTTTGTTATCACTATTCAATTACAATTATTCCATCTGCTACAGATACGGTATTGCCTGTAAGTTTTGGTTTAAGGTATGGGTTCTCTCCAAAGTTTGTGACATACAGCCAATAGTTATCCTCTATGAGTTTTGCTTTAAGCGTGGAATTGATTTTTATGGTCTTTAATGTCTTGCAACCAGAGAATGTATCCTCTTCTATCTCTTTTACTCCCGGTATTGAGAGCGTGGTTATAGGACAATCATCAAAAGCACCGTCGTCTATCCTCTTTACGCTTGCCGGAATATCTATGGACTTAAGGCTTTTGCACCCATTGAACATATTTGAAGGTATGTTTTGTAAATTGTCGGGAAGCTTAACATTAGTAAGCGAAGAACAACCTCTGAACATATCGTAGCTCATCCCCTCTTTAATCTTTTTAGGGAACACTATGCTTTGGAGTTTTACGCAATTTTGGAAACAGCCGTGTACCGCATCCATACTTTCACTTTCAAAAACTACTTTGGAGAGGTTCCTGCAATCAAAGAATGCTGAGCCTTGGACAACTTTTACAGATGCCGGAATCACAATCTCCGTAATAGCAGTGTTTCTGAAGGCCCCGTTGGGAATCTCATCAAGTGTAGAGGGTAGTTTTACAGACTTGATACCTGTACCGGCGAAAAGCCCCCCGCGCATTGATTCCACTGCATATTTCTTTCCATTGTATTCAACATAATCCGGAATCACGATATCTTTACCTGCCACTGCAGTTGTTGCAAGTTCAGACATAAATGCACTGTATCCATTGTTATGCAAGATATAAACGATTCCATCTATATCTACA
>CAVHKR010000176.1:0-3318 GCA_963636615.1 Acutalibacteraceae bacterium
GCTGCTGGATTTCCTTAATCTGTACATTGCTGTAGGATGCCACGCCCATCGGTGTGGAGATGCCACTGAATGCATAGCGGACTTCAGTCTCATCCTTGTTGCTGCAAATAAGAAGCCCGATGGTCGGATTCTGGGCAGGGGTCTTTATCAGGTCATCGACGGCGTTGACATAGAAATTGAGTTTGCCCGCGAACTCCGGCTGGAATGGTACTGCCTTTAGCTCTATCACGATGTAACAGTTCAGATTGATGTGGAAAAAGAGCATATCGAGCTTGCGGGTCTTTCCCGCCACGACAATCTGCTTTTGTCTGCCGAGATATGCGAAGCCGGTCCCGAGTTCCAGCAGGAAACGTGTCAGCTGTCTTTCCAGTTCGGACTCCAGTCTTTCTTCGTCATATCCGTTAGGGAGAGTCAGGAAGCCGAAGTTGTAGGTGTCTTTCGTAATCTCCTGTGCCAATTGGCTTTGCGGAGCTGGTAGTTTGTCAGAGAAATTTGTGATGGCTTTCCCTGACGATTCATAGAGATGGGTATCCAGACAGTCGTTGAGAGCCTTCCGGCTCCACCCGCCGGATATTGTCTTCGAAAGATAGAAAATGGCCTCGTCCAATGATTTACAGCGTGCGATTATGTCTATGTGATGGCCCCACGGCACAAGACCCAAAATTGAAGGAAATTCTCGCACAGGTCGTGCAAGTTTTTCAATACTGTGGTTTTCAGCAAGTTGTAATTCTCGCACAACTTGTGCGAGTTTTTCTATTGTAGCGCAATCCGAATAGAAAGAGTACCACTGCTTCATCCTCCATAAATTTGATGCACTAAATCCCTTTGACTCCGGGAATACCGCCTGTAAATCCAGACTGAGCTGTTCTACTACACCTGCTCCCCATCTCTCTTCTGCCTTGCGCAGGACAAGATCCCGTCCAAGTTCCCAGTTGAACTGAAGTTTTTCTGAATTTACTTTGACAGCAGCCTTGATTTGGGCACTGCGATAGCGCCGTTCAATTTCAGCAAGCCATTGAACATATTCCTTGTCAATCTTCACATCGTGAACTCTCACGACCGTAGGTTTCTCGTTTGCCATATTTGTATCGTTTCGGTTTTACAACTTCGGAATCAGATTCACCGCCTTTCTCTTGCTTACGCCCGCAATTTCACGTAGTCTGTGAGGATTTAAATGATGAGCATAATATAGCAGTTGCCTTTTTAGGCAATTTCTAAATTTTACTTATAGGAATTCTCTATAGCCAACCGCAACTCCGTAATACTATGCATTGGTGTAATATTCCCGTTTTTAACAAAAGAGATGGTACCTGTCTCCTCTGATACAACAATTACTGTAGCGTCTGTCTCCTCTGTGACACCGGCGGCAGCTCTGTGTCGCATCCCTAAATGTGCTGGGATGTTTGGATTCTCTGTCATCGGGAGTGTGCATCTTGCTGCTATTATACGTCCGTTGCCAATTACCACGGCTCCGTCGTGAAGAGGGGAGTTCTTAAAGAACAGATTCTCTAATAGCCTTCTGTTTATTGCGGCATCTATGGTGTCACCTGTCTCTATGATAAAGTCTAAAGAGGAGGAATGTTTCATTACTATAAGTGCTCCTGTCTTGGTCTCGCCCATCTTTCTAACAGCTTGGGTAAGCTCGTCAAGCTCATGCAGATTTATGTCCATCCCCTGTTTCCCAAAGAAATTGCCAATTATCCTGTGGGCGTTCTTGCCGTTCACATAACGTTGACCCAAGTGCAGCAGGAACCGTCTAATCTCCTGCTGAAATAGTATTATAAGTGCAATGAAACCTACCCCAAGGACCTGTCCCATAAGAGCAGACAACAAACTCATCTTTAATGCTTTAACCACGATCCAAAAGACATATATAATAAGTATGCCCACAAATATGCTTATGGCTGCTGTTCCTCTTATCAGCTTGTATATCTGGTAGATGATTAACCCTACCAAACAGATGTCTATAATATCAATAAGCTGTATGTTTATAAAATCCAACACTTTCCTATTGTTTTAAACCTAAGAGTACAAAGTTAGAGATTATTTGTCGGGGAGCAAATCCAGCCATCTTTTTCCATTAGGCTGAGTACAAAGTTATGGAAAATAATCTACTATTCCACGTAGGCCAATGTGGCAATTGACACTTTGCAGTCTGCAAGGGTAGGAGAGGTTCGGAGGGCGTGAACGGCTGCTTCTAATGTTGCACCCGTTGTAAATACATCATCTACAACCAAAAAGTGCATTGATTTCGGCTCCGTTTGGAAATTTATGTTGCTATGGCATTGGCCTTCTCCTTTGCTTATACCTTTGCCTTTGTCGAGTGGCCGGCCAGCAATAACTCTGCTAATTTGCAGCCTGCTTGCAGAATGCCTGTTGCGCAATCTTTTTGGTCTGAACGCTTCGATCATGTTCAGCCTCCTGTCCTCCTTGGTTTTATGCGTTTGCGTTGCTGTAACGTGCACTCGTTTTATATAGGAGTTGCTTACCTCTATTTTTCTTCCCGATGTAATCTCTATCCCTTTGGCTATTCCCCGAGCAATCTCGGATGCTTGATTGTAGCCCCTTTTCATCCATCTCAGCCAGTGAAGAGGAACGGGGACTATCTTATCTGGAAGCAGAGAGTAATTACCATTACAGCTCTCTGCAATCTTGCGCCCCAAAAGCCGCCCAAAGTATCTCCCAAGCTCAGGATGCTCCTTGTACTTAATAAGATGTATTATGTTCCTGTAGCTGCCTGTAAAGAAAAACAGACTATATGCTCTCTCTATTTGAGTATGCTCGATAAAGCTCTCCTCTGCCATGTTTCCGTTGGTTGAGCAGAAATATGTAAGTGGAAAATCGGCACGGCAGTAGCTGCAAAGATACCTTTCCCACCTGTATATAACCCTTCCGCACACAATGCAGTTTCTCATTTTATATTAAATTTATCTTCACTTCCGCACAGCTTTTAATGCAAGAATATTCAGAAACAGTTCCTCTCTCCGTACCGATATTAGTTTATAGTCTTAAAGATATTAGCTTTAACTTTCAACTTTCCTTCTATTAATTCTAATACTGTCTATAAACGTTTACCTATCAACTAAATTAGGCTAATGCCAACTCCAATTAATGCCGAAGGTAGGTATATTAGGATACAGGTGGGTTTGATATTGGAAATTTACCTTTCGGACGGGTAAATTTTAAGATAAGTTGCGTAAGTATGATTAAAACTGAGGAGTTGCGCAGAAAATCTTTAGATAAGTTGCGGAACTATAGCAAATTTTGTGTTCAGACAAGGGTATGTTCGTGGAGATCTAAAAGCAGCGGTTCCGGAGC
>CAVHKR010000177.1:0-3317 GCA_963636615.1 Acutalibacteraceae bacterium
ACAAGCGCCTGTCCTCAGGCGCAGTTCGAGCCCCAAACGGATCACAAGGAAAGCAGGCATCAGCTTGCTTTTTTGCGTTTGGGCGAGAAGCCAAGACCTCTAACAAGCCTTTAGGCGCGAACAAATCACAACATAACCAAAACAAAGCCTGCACAAACTATAATGCCTACAACAAACAGATCTATAAGGCAATACCCCATAATATCCTTGGCATCTAACTTTGCTATGGCAAGAGCAGGAAGAGCCCAAAACGGCTGAATAAGATTTGTCCAGGCATCGCCCCATGCTATTGCCATCCCCGTAATTGCAGGATGAACCCCAAGCTCAACTCCGGCCGGTATCATTATAGGTCCCTGGACAGCCCACTGTCCACCACCGCTTGGAATAAATATATTAACCAATCCAGCACTCAGAAATGAAAGTAAAGGAAATGTTGTTTCATTTGCTATTGAGATACAAGCCTCACTCATTGCCCCTGCCAAAGAGATGCCCTCTACAGATGAGCAGGTCATTATACCCATTATGCCGGCATAGAACGGAAACTGAAGAATAATTCCGGCACAGCTGCTGCTCGCTTTGCAAACAGCATTTACATATCTTATTGGCGATCCATAGAAGATTACGCCCAACAGCAGAAATACTAAAATTGCAGTGTTAAGATCAAAACTTCCACCCATAACTCCCAACCTTACCACTAAGTAGATTATCCCCATAAGCGCCACTATTCCAGACAAAATCTTGCTGTCGTTTAGTTTTTCGGCAGGAGAATTCTTCTCTATTTCGCAGTTCTTTTCCTCTATCAGGAGATTGACATCTATACAGAACGCCCTCTCCGGTTTTGGGTGCATAAGAGAGTTTATAAGTGTGAGGGCAAAAATCACAACAACAACCATAATCATATTGTATGTTGCAAAGATTGTGTTTGCAATTGGAATTGCCTCTGTAATACAACCGCGAGACACCTCTACAAGGGTTGGTCCTGCAGTTGCCATAGCCAAAGGGATAGATGCTGACAAGCCTGCATGCCATACTACAAATCCGCTGTAGGCACTTGCTATAAGCAATCTGTAGTCTACTGTCTTTACATGCTTTGCTATCTCTTTGGCAAAGATAACACCTACAATAAGACCAAAGCCCCAATTAATCCAGCATGCAACGGAGGCTACCAGGGTTGTAACTGCAATTGCGCCAAGCGGAGTGGTTATGTTAGACGCTATCTTGCTTAAAAATCTTTTTACAAGTGGCGCATCTGCCAAGGCCGAACCGCATACAATCACCAATGCCATCTGCATTGCAAAACCAAGCAGACTCCACAGGCCGTCTCCCCAATGTCCAACAACCTCCAGAGGAGTTTGATTAGTTATAAAAATTGCACAAGCCCCTGCAACAATAGTCAGCAGGATAGCAAAAACAAATGGATCCGGCAGGTAACGCCTTACTATCTTTACAGAAAGGTTAATAAGTTTTTGAAACATAGATATAATAACTTTTGGATACGAAACCGCTAGCAATTGCTTGCCAAATCATATATGGCAGCATTGCTAACGGTTGGCAAAGTTAGTATAAGTTTATGTCTGTTGTTAAAAAGCTTTCTGTTTTTTATGGTTTTGCACCTGCAAGCCCTTTTATCTACCTCAATTTGCGCCACATAGCCGATATATACCATATTACGAACGGTATTAATAACGACACATAGAACATTGTCTTTAATGTAAACAAAGAGGATGAACTGTTGTACAGGGTAAGCGAACATTGAGGATCTACCGTTGACGGAAAATATGCCGTGTTGTTAAAAGCAGCGCAGACAAGAATGCTCCATACAGCCAATACAACACCTAACCCCGTTATCCAGAATGGAAATGCACAGTATTTGTCAAACAACCCCAATAGAGCAGTAGCAAGCCCTGCGAGTACACATATAACACCTATTGCCAACAGCAGCAAAGGCCATGTCAACTCTGTAAAATTAAAAAAATATTTGTACTGCACAGCCGAAACAACTCCGTTCATATCTACACTATATCCGCTCCTCAGGAATAGTGCAGCTAAAAAGGCTACAAACAGAGCAACAAACGCCACTCCACTGCAGACAAGATGTTTTTTAAGCCTTACCCTCAATGCGGCAAGTTCATCGGGAACTCTATTAAACAGATACAGAATACCTAAGGTTCTCGATGCAAAAAGAACAACAAATCCTAACAACAGATTAAACGGCGATGCAAAGCTGTCTAACCCCATCCAGTTGTTTGCCCAATTGGAAACGATAGGCTGAGCTACGCTGGAAATGTTTGACTTATCCATGTAGTATGCACCTCCGGAGAAGAGGGTGGCCACAGCTACCCCTATGAAGAAAGTCCCCAGCACTCCGTTAAGGAAGAGGAATATGTCGTATGTTTTTGCTCCGAACAGATTGTTCTTGTGCATTCTAAACTCGTATGATACAGCCTGCAATACAAAAAGCAGCAGTATGAGAAGCCACAGCCAATAAGCACCTCCAAAACTTGTAGAGTAGAAAAGAGGAAATGATGCAAATGCTGCACCTCCAAAGGTGACAAGGGTTGTAAAAGTAAATTCCCATTTGTGCCCATATACGGTGAGAAGGTACTGCTTCTCCTCCTCATTCTTGGCAACACCGCATAGCAAAGTCTGTCCGCCCTGCACAAACATAAGGAAGACCAACAACGCGCCAAGCAGAGAGACAAGAGCCCACCAATATTGTTGTAAAAAATATAATGTCATAATAATAAATGCTAAAAGTAATTAGTAATCAATATAATACCTAAACGCCTCCTGAACTTTAATTTAGTTGCTCCATCTCTCAAATACCTTTTTTTATAAGTTTTGTAACAATCCTTAACCATGCAATAATCAACGTTGTAAACAGTATTGCAAATATTACAGTAGTCAAAATAACATTATTTAATGAGACTCCAGATAGTGCCGCATTCACAGGCAGCAGATTCTGAACAGTCCACGGTTGTCGTCCAACCTCCGCTACTATCCATCCAGATTGTGCGCAAATATATGCCAAAGGAATGCTTATCACCCCTATAATCAACAGCCATCTTGCATTCTCAAAATTGAATTTGCCTTTGGCCTCTCTTCTGAGAAGAATAAGAAGTACGATAAAGAGTATCATAAAATAGCTGCCAAGTATAACCATTATCCTAAAAGAATAAAATACGAGAGGTACAGGAGGTATGATTTCATCGGGAGAGTTGAGATAGCCATAGCCAAAAGAATCAAAATTCTCCATAAGGACCTTCTGATGCGCAGCCATGGCTTGTTCATCTCCGTTCTCCTTTGCATCTCTATAT
>CAVHKR010000178.1:0-3311 GCA_963636615.1 Acutalibacteraceae bacterium
TCTACACTGTTATTGTTCAAATCAATACGGTTATCGCTGTTATCGGAGCATATATCACCTATAAAATCATTTACATGACGTCCCCAAACAGTTCCCAAACCAAGCCACCTCTGCTGATCATTCTGGCCGTAACAATCTATTGTACTGTTATTCACCGAACAGTTTGAGATAGTAGCTGATATCCCATGTATATACCCAATCAGACCACCGGCCTCCCCCTGCGGATAAAGGGTATAAATAGTATAAAACCTATCTTTTGCAGTACTCTCTACGTTCTTTACAGTTGTTTGTGTAACTGAACAGCTTTTAACAGTAAGAGGTCCTGTAGCACCGGATGTTACATAGCCTATTAAAGCCCCAAGTTTTCCCAAACCAAGGAGATAGCCATCCGTTATAGAAATATTCTCTGCCGAATATTTATGCTCCACAACCGGGCAGAGCACAGCTACATGTATATTATTGGCGTTAGATGCCATTTGAGCCCTTACAGAAGGGGCTGCAAAATGAAGGTCCTTATGCTCTGTCTGTCCACTTGTCCCTGTAACAAAACCAACAGCATTACCATTAATGTAGATGTTAAGGTTATAGAGCGTATGGTTCCTACCATCCAATTTTACGATACTTTTTATTGGAGTAAAGAGGTTTCTCGCATTCTTGTCTCCCCCTAAATCAACATTCCCCATAAAGGTTATGTTGGCGAGACTACCACCTTGCAAATAGGCAAGATCAAAAGCAGAGTAGATAAGTGTTGTACCGTTCTCCTGTAGTGGTTCTATCCTTCCGCTACCATCCCAACGCGGAATAAACCGCTGACTGCCATATATTACCGTGCCTCTGCAATAGGCCTCATTGCCCAGCCACCCATTATATTTAGAGTAATCGTTTAACGCAAGCCATTCCCCCTCGTTACCCTCCGAATATGGAGAAACATAACCGTTTACATTAACATTACTCTCATAACAGTCCTCTGCAAAACTAACACTCTCATTAAAATCGTAACCGCTAAACAGCCCTACAAACTTGCCATTGCTTTCAGATCCGGAGACAGAGGAGTTTTCAACCTTACAGCTCTCAAAGGTAAGCGCAAGACGCTCGCTGCGCTCCTGCTCCACTTTGCGCACTGCATACCCCACCATTCCACCGGCAGCACCATTGGTAGTTTTAACTGTAGCATTCTTTACAGACACATTATTAAAAGCACCGTTACCACGCAGTGTGTTTACAACTGCTCCAATATGAGTGGCTGCGTTTTTAACTTTAATACGATCTATAGTAATATCTTTTAATGTAAAATCTACAACATCCCCAAAGAGACCACCTCCGGTCATAGACAGCTTCCTTACGGTATATCCCCCTCCCTCTATAGTTGAACCCTGCGGAAGTTGCAACGAAGCAAGGTCATTGTTGTTCATGTTCAGATCTCTCATAACAACAAACGTACTGTTATCCTCCAGGCTACTGCCAAACTGTGCTAACCATGCTAAATCAGACGTCTCATCTATAATATAGCGGTTACGTTTATCCTTTGTAGGTTCGGTAATCTTTTGACCATTCCATTTATCCTCTGGCAGCTGCACAAAACTGCCCAACACATTGGTACGTTTGTTAGCCATCAGCGCAATAGAAGTAACGCTACGCTCGTTAATCAGCTCCCCTGTTCCTGCATATTTTATACGGCAAAGGGCAGACACCTCCCCATTCATAGGTATAAAGAGATAGTTTGTTGCTATATAATGATAGGTATCACCCTCCAAAACAAGGGTCTCACCGGGAAAATCTGTGAATGTAAAGGTAAATGAGGAAGTTTCACCCAAAGCGTTGCCTGTGAATGGATTAAATGATGTGGCAACGCCATTAAGAGTTATTTCTGAACTGTGTATATCTGTTTCCGGAGAAATTACGTTGTCTGCAATATTCAGCGAGGCAAACGGACGTGTAAGTACCACATGCTCCTGCATTTGGCTTAGAACGCTAACTGTGGAGAGAGCATAAAACGCATCCAACTGCTCCATTTTGGTAAAACCACCTGTAAGATAGTCTGTATAGCTAACGGTTATCACACCGGCATCAGATATGGTATAGGCGGTATTCTCCCCATCATAAGCCCAGAACAACACCTTGTAGCTATGCCCGTTAATAAGACTCAACTCAACACCCCTATTCAGAGCATCTACAAGAGCCAACTCTTTTCTATGCACCTCTGCATGGGTATTGCCATCATATACGGCAACAAGTAGGCGGTTAACATTGCTCCCATCGCTTATAGAACGGGTTTGGAGTAGTCCCAAATTGCTCTCTACCCCAAACCTCACCGTTACATACTCATTCTCTACATAATCAGGCTCAAACAGATTGTTAACACAGCCCGCAATCAGCAACATGGCCACTACAGACAAATATCGTACAATATGTAGTATTCTTCCTGTCATTGCGGTTTGATTATTATGTTATGGTCTCCATCGAAATCAACATCTATATTAATTCCTCCCGATGAAGTCTGTGTTAAAAACTTCCCCTTAACAACGGTATGAACACCCCTGCTCAATGGTACTCTTTCTAAATTACTCATTGCCAAACGATTACCATCTCTATCAAAAACCTCTACCCGCACGGTAGCAAACGAACCTCTGCTGCTGCAAAAGATGTTGTCATAACCTAATGAGACCAACTCTCCATCCTGCACGGTAAGTTTGTTAGTAAGGCTGAAGCCGGTAATGGAGTTTACCGGCTCGTTTGCGAATACACTGTACACATTGGGATAAAACCCAACAAAGTATAAGACAGCCTTGTAGTTTTCAATGTTAAATAGTTTATGTTCCCTTGCCTCGCTATCAATAAATTCCTTTAGGTCTGTGCTCACAACACTTAAAGTTGCATAGGGTCTCTCCATCTTTATTGCCCCTGTCTGTTGTACCTCTCCCGGCGTATCCTCATCAACAGTTATGTTGCATTTGCCGGCAAAAGCATAACCGATGCACCCATTGTTGTCAGAGCGGTCTTCTGACTTTGATATATTCAAAAAGTCATCAATATTGTAAGCGGTTGATTTACAATCATTATCTGCAAAGTCGGACCATGCCATAACAACATAGTCTCCCGGCAAGGCCTTAAGCTCAAGTTCAGCATCAAAACCTTCTGCAGCATCTCTTGCTAAGACAACCTTGTCTAACGGTGCCCAAACCGAGCCGCTAACGGTCTTCGGATATAGGCATACGGTATAGTGTATCTTGCCTGTAGCCAAAGCTCCTTCAGAGCTCTTTTTCAAGTTGCCCTCATGAATCTCTTTTTTAGCAACATCGGTTACGTATTGC
>CAVHKR010000179.1:0-918 GCA_963636615.1 Acutalibacteraceae bacterium
ATTCCGGCCGAAACTGATAAACGGCTCTTTATAATTAAGCATACCCAAAAGGGTTGGCATTATATCTATCTGCTGGGTTGTTGGATGATATTCTCCGCAAGGGATAAATTGGGGAGCATAATATATAATAGGTATCTGAGTTGTTCCAAGCAGGGTAGAATATTTTGGCATATAACCGTTCCATGTTGAATGATCGGGAGTAATGACAAATATGGTATTTTTAAACCATGGCTCTTGTGATATAGTTGCAAAAAACAGTCTTAAAGCATTGTCTACATAGGCTATTGTCTCTTGCAAAGGAATTTCGCCTTTTGGAAACACATTCTTGTATTCATTGGGAATCTTAAACGGATGATGAGATGAAAGGGTAAAGATAGAGGCGTAAAACGGCTCTTTGAATGTTGAGATTGTCTTTGCAACGTATGGTAGGAACTTATGATCCCAAATGCCCCACGCACCATCGAAATCTGAATTATTGCCATACTCATCCTTACCAAAATAGTTCTTTACACCGCACAGATTTGTAACAGCACGCAACCCCATGGAATTGTTTGGCGCCCCATGGAAGAAGGCAGTATAATAACCCAAAGAATCCAATATCCTTGGCAGTCCCCTAAAGGCATCATTGGCATACGGTGTAACAGCAAACGATTCCATAAGTGTTGGTATTGAAGCCATTATAGATGGCACTGCATCTATAGATTTGCGCCCGTTTGCAAAAGCGTTGGTACACAGAATACCCTCTTTACGCAGAGAATCGAGAAACGGAGTAAAATTTGTTTTGAGGCTCTTGTTTAGGAACTGCATGTTTTCCGCCCCAAAACTCTCCAATATAAGAATTACAACATTCTTTTTTTCTGAGGTGACAGGAAAACGGGAGGTAGAATCCCGCTCCTCTAAAGCCGGAACATGTACAGG
>CAVHKR010000179.1:928-3221 GCA_963636615.1 Acutalibacteraceae bacterium
TGTGTACTGTCTCTTGCCGGCTGTACGTATAAGCGAAAACGGAGTGTTGAGCACGGCCGAAGTGTGAATGGCCTTATCTACATAATCGCCTGCATTGCTGAGGGTAATAGGTCTTATTGTTCTTGTAACTCCACCCCTTATACCAATTATGATTAGCGGAACAGCTATGACCAATGCTACAAACTGCATAAGGTATGGTCTAAAATTGTTAAAGGAGGTGTACATCCTCTGCTTAAGGAAAGCGTACTGTTTCTTATAGCTTCCCGATAAAAAAATGAGAGCGGCAAGGAAAAGAACCCCTATTACAAACATGTACCAATAAAGCGTAATGCTCTCTAAAAATATCTTCCCGAATTTTATATCGCCCTGAAACTCCTGAACAAATGAAAAACTTGTTCTTCTTAGCGTAAATCTGAAATAGATGCAGTCTGCAAGGTTTATTGAGAGCGGAATAAAATTGAATATTACATATACCCATTTTATAACCCTCTGATACCCAATATTAAATACAAACGGCAGAGGCAATAACGCCATTAAAAGGAAAAGTGAATTTGTATATAGAATAGCCGTATTGTCAAACATAAGCCCCCCACCAAGTATTCTAAACAACCCGGTCATGGAGATTGGTTGTAATATGTTGTAATTCAAGATAATGAAGACCATTCTGCTAAGAGTATACAGAGCGTAGGCTAAAAAAATTCGCCGTAAAACAAGAAGGTAGTAGTTTATGACAGATCCTCCATTTTTCATACCATACAGATTTTCTAAATTCCTATTATGGCTGCAAAGGTATTTAAACTGCTCTAAAATAATGCAACTATTCTTTATTTGTTTCTTGAATTATGCATTTCTATGCAGAAAATATAGTTAAATAACAATCTAAAAAAATTTCAATCTGTATGATAATATTTATTAAATTTGCGCGATAATACGCATATACATTTCTATAAAAAATCATTTAATATGGAACTTACACACATAGAACACATTGGAATTGCAGTTAAGTCTTTGGATGCTGCAATTCCCTATTATGAGGAAAAACTCGGCCTCAAATGTTATTCAATAGAGGAGGTTAAAGAGCAGAAAGTAAGAACTGCTTTCTTTAAAATCGGGCAGACCAAACTTGAGCTTCTCGAAAGCACAGATCCGGAGGGACCTATTGCAAAATTCATAGACAAAAAGGGAGAGGGTGTACAGCATATAGCATTTGCTACAAATGGTGTACAGGCTTGTCTTGATGAACTTGCTGCAAAAGGTGTTCAGCTTATAGACAAAACTCCAAGAAAAGGTGCCGAGGGGCTGAATATAGCATTCCTTCATCCAAAATCTACAATGGGCGTTCTCACAGAGCTTTGCGAAGATCCCAAGAAAAAATAACCTGAAATAACAATAATAAAAAGATACAAAAATGAGTCTACAACTCGAACAAGTTAAAGCGCTTATTTCACTCCGTGAAAAAGCACGCTTGGGTGGTGGTCAGAAAAGAATCGACTCCCAGCATGAAAAAGGCAAATATACAGCTCGTGAGAGAATCAATATGCTCCTCGACGAGGGAAGTTTTGAAGAATTTGACATGTTTGTAACACACCGTTGCACAAACTTCGGAATGGAGAAGAATGTATTTCTTGGCGATGGCGTTGTAACAGGATACGGTACAATTGAGGGAAGGCTTGTGTATGTGTTTGCACAGGACTTTACTGTTTTTGGAGGTTCGCTGTCTGAGAGCTTTGCATTGAAAATCTGTAAGGTGATGGATAAGGGACTTAGAATGGGTGCACCTGTTATAGGTCTTAACGACTCCGGTGGAGCACGTATTCAGGAGGGTGTAAATGCTCTTGCAGGCTACACAGAGATCTTCCAGAGAAATATTCTTGCATCGGGAGTAATACCTCAGATATCTGCAATCTTTGGTCCATGCGCAGGTGGAGCAGTATATTCCCCTGCTCTAACAGACTTCAATATTATGACCAAGGGTACAAGTTATATGTTCCTGACCGGGCCTAAAGTTGTTAAATCTGTTACAGGCGAGGATGTTACAACTGAGAACCTTGGCGGAGCAAGCGTTCATGCATCAAAGAGCGGTGTTGCCCATTTTGCCGTTGATTCAGAGGAAGAGGGTATTCAGGTTATAAAAGATCTGTTGAGCTTTATACCTCAGAACAACCTTGAGGAGACCCCATATATTGAGACAGAAGACCCAATTGACAGACTTGAGGATTCCTTGAATGAGATTATTCCCGATAACCCTAACAAACCATACGATGTTTATGAGATCATAGGCGCTATTGTGGAT
>CAVHKR010000180.1:0-3209 GCA_963636615.1 Acutalibacteraceae bacterium
GTTATGGTTAACACAGGGGGCTTTGGCAAAGATGAGGAGGAGAGGATAAAAGAGAGTGCAATGAAATTGGGGGCTGCAAGCCACACAAATATAAATGCTGTTGACACTTACTACAATAAAGGTATCAAATACCTGATATTTGGGAATATACTAAAAAATTCAACCTACCCCCTATCTGTTAGTTCGGAGAGGATCTTTCAGGCTTTGGCTGTACTTGATCATGTTAAACAGCTTGGGGCAGAATATGTTGCACATGGCAGTACAGGAGCCGGAAATGATCAGGTAAGATTTGATATTGTATTTGAAATCCTTGCGCCACAGGTAAAAATAATTGCCCCAATAAGAGAGCTTGTTCTTAGCCGTAAAGAGGAGATAGAGTATCTTGCCAAACATGGGTTTGATTATAGCTGGGAGAAGAGTAAATACTCTATTAATCAGGGGATTTGGGGAACAAGTATTGGCGGAGTGGAAACACTCTCATCAGACGGATATCTACCAGAAGAGGCATATATTCATCATGTAGCCGAGCATCTTAACAGCAAAGAGGAGAAAGTGACTGTTGGGTTTCAAAAAGGGGAACCGACCTCTCTTAACGGGGTTAAGAGCTCCCCAATTGATGTAATAAAAAGATTGCAGGAGATTGCCGCCCCATACGGTATTGGCAGGGATATGCACGTGGGAGATACAATCATTGGTATAAAAGGGCGCGTAGGATTTGAGGCCGCCGCACCGCTGATTATAATTAAATCGCACCACCTGCTTGAAAAACACGTACTTGTAAAAAACCAGCTGTACTGGAAAGAACTTATATCAAATTATTATGGACAGCTAATGCACGAAGCCCAGTATTTAGACCCAGTAGCAAGGGATATGGAGGTGTTTTTGGAGAGTACGCAGCAGAATGTAACCGGCGAGGTAGATGTACTTTTAAGGCCATATTCATTCTTTATTCTTGGATGTAGAAGTTCACATGACCTGATGTCTTCTAAATTTGGAGAATACGGTGAGCTGAACAAATCATACACCGGACGGGACGTAATAGGATTTACAAAGGTTATGGCTAACCCTCTAAAAATCTTCTACGCTGTAAACGAAAAATAGCAGTTTTAAAATGGGAAATAAGAAAATAGATATTTGCATTGCAGGGGGAACCGGCTATACCGCAGGTGAGCTTCTAAGGATATTGCTCAATCATCCGTATGCAAATATAACCTCTGTTTTAAGCACAACATCCGCAGGAGTAAAACTATCAGATATTCACACAGATCTGCTTGGCGAGACCAATATGCTCTTTTCGGCAGAGCCTGCTGCAAATACGGAGCTTGTTTTTCTCTGTTTGGGACATGGAATATCGAGAGAATTTTTAGATAAGACCATGCTTCCCGATAAAATCTCTGTAATTGATCTTGGCAACGACTTTAGAATAGAACCGCACTACGGAAAAAGAGATTTTGTCTACGGTCTTACCGATATATTTACAGCGGAGATCAAAGAGGCAGAGAATATTGCAAATCCTGGCTGTTTTGCAACCGCAATACAGACAGCATTGGCACCTCTTGCAGCAAATTGCAAATTAAAGAATGAGGTACACGTAACAGGAATAACCGGAGCAACGGGAGCAGGCAAGAACCTCGGCAGTACTACACATTTTAGCTACAGGGATAATAATATCTCAATATACAAATTATTTGAACATCAACACCTTGGAGAGATTAAACGTACTATATGCAGACTACAGGGCAACACTCCGGCCATTACCTTTGTTCCAATTCGCGGAGACTTTACAAGAGGGATATTTGCCTCAATTTACACAGAGTGCAACCTAAGCATAGATGAGGCAGAGGATTTATATAGAAGTTATTATAAAGATTCTCCGTTTGTTTTTGTCAAAGAGAAAACAGTAAGCCTCAAAGAGGTTGTTAATACCAACAAGGTAATACTGCACTTAGAAAAACATGACAGATATCTGCATATAAGTTCTGTTATAGACAATCTGATAAAGGGAGCATCCGGGCAGGCAGTGGAGAATATGAATTTAATGTACGGATTCCCTAGAGATTGCGGATTAAGATTAAAACCATCTGCTTTTTAAATATCTACAAGAATTTTTAATTATGAATCTATTTGATGTTTACCCTCTGTGGGATATAGAACCTGTAAGAGCAAAAGGGTGTAAAATATGGGATAATAAAGGGGTTGAATATATAGATATGTATGGAGGACATGCTGTAATAAGTATTGGCCACTCAAATCAGGAATACATAGACGGAATAACCGAACAACTGAATAAAATAGGATTCTATTCAAATGCTGTGAAAAACAGTTTGCAGAGAGAGTTGGCAGAGAGGTTGGGCAAAGTGTGCGGATATCCCAATTACTCATTGTTTTTATGCAACAGCGGAGCCGAAGCCAATGAGAATGCCATGAAACTATCCTCATTCTATACAGGCAGGAAAAAGATACTTGCAGTAAAAAAATCTTTTCACGGACGCACAAGCGGAGCTGTAGAGGCAACAGACAACCCTAAAATACAGGCCCCGTTCAACTGTAACGGCAACATAAATTTCGTGGAATTGAACAATGTCAATGAGTTACAAAAAGAGTTGGAGAGTTGCAAATATGCTGCATTCATGGTAGAAGGAATACAGGGGGTGGCCGGCATCTATGTTCCCAATAACGAATTTATTGTTGCAGCACGAGATTTATGCACAAAAACGGGAACACTACTAATTTTAGATGAAATACAAAGTGGCTACGGAAGAAGCGGAAAATTCTTTGCTCACCAGCATGTAGAATATAAGGGTAAAAGCGTAGAAGCTGACATTGTCTCTATGGCAAAAGGAATTGCAAACGGGTTCCCAATGGGAGCAATAATAATCTCCCCTGAAATAAAGCCTGTTTACGGTATGTTGGGAACCACGTTTGGCGGAAATCATCTTGCCTGTGCAGCAGCACTCTCTACACTAAAGGTTCTCGTAAAAAATGACCTTATAAACAACGCAGCTACCGTTGGAGGATATCTTATGGATGAGTTGAATAAGGTAGAGGAAGTTTGTATTGCAAAAAAAGGGAAATCTCCATTTAAAGAGATAAGGGGAATTGGTCTTATGATTGGGATTGAACTTTATCCGGAGTATGAAAACCTTAGAAATCAACTTCTCTTTGACAAGAAGATTTTTACCGGAGGAGCCGGCAAGAGTGTAATAAGG
>CAVHKR010000181.1:0-3178 GCA_963636615.1 Acutalibacteraceae bacterium
ATTACAAACAGTAAGCACTCTCATTATATCTCCCTGCTCATTTATAATCTTTTGCTCGTCATCACTCCATCCTTTGTTCTGGCAGGCTGTTGCTGCTATTAATGTAATTGCAATTAGAGATAGCTTTTTAATGTAGTCCATCTTTTTGGCTGTTATAAGTTATTGGGAATGATTTCAAATCATAACCTTAGATTTAAATACAGAACAGTCTCTTAATGATTACATACTTTTGTAATGTCAACAGTAAAATCGTCTGCTCCGGTTGCTGGCATGAATTTGCCTCGCTCCTCAAGGAAATTAACTAATTCTTCTGCGGTCATGTTGCTGGCAGAACATGTGTAGAACCGTTCATCTGCACCAAAACGCTCTATAATGGCTTTAATGAGTTGTTGTTTTGTCGTATAACTGTTTCCCTCCATCATGTGGAGCACTTCGTGTCCGTGTGTCATAATATTATTGTTTAAGAAATGTTTATATATTTTTAGTGTCTATAAATTCTTAGTTATACTTCCTCTACAATCACTGTGCCTTGGCATAGTCAAAATAAATTTTGCCTCTGCGCTCGGCTTAATCGTTTACTGTAAAGGTACAATTATGCAATGTTTTTTGTTACATTACACGGATTGCCAACCGCAACAACATTATTTGGAATATCTCTGGTAACAACAGATCCCGCTCCTATGGTTACATTGTCTCCAATGCTCACCCCCGGAAGTATGGTAACGTTGCCTCCAATCCATACATTATTGCCAATTTTCACAGGCTTGGCCCACTCATTACGACTGTTGCGTTCTGTTGGATTAGTACTGTGACAAGCAGTATAGATGCCTACATTAGGGCCTATGAAGCAATCATTGCCTATGGTTACGGCAGCCTCATCCAGTATGGTCAGATTAAAATTGGCAAAGAACCGTTTGCCTACACTGATCTGCTTACCATAGTCACAGTAAAAAGGCTGGTTAATTATAATCTGATCATCAGCTATATCTCCCAATATCCTTTTTAAACTTTCTAATCTTGCAGATTTGTCCGAAGGGTTTAGCAAGTTATAATCATGAATGGCTTTATGTGTCTTATTTAAGTCAGTCAGCAATTCCTCATCGATAGCCGAATAAACCAATCCGGCAAGCATTTTCTCTTTTTCTGTCATCATATTGGTCAGCCTCAATTGAAGAGGCAAATATATAGATTATTTAACAGATTCCTTATCTTAAAACAATAAACAGTATATACCTTAGCTAATAGATTCTAAGAGTAGTAATTATATGGAATGTATGGCGGTGAGGTATAATTGATAGATTAGCCGTGGAGCCGAAAAACACTTTTGGAGTAAAAGCTATATCTTTGCATGTATAAATTTTAAGACCATGATAAGGATAGCAACTACTGAGGATATTCCAATGATAAGGGAGATGGCTCAAAAAGCTTTCCCTGAGACATATAGGGAGATTCTCTCAAAGGAACAGATTGAGTATATGATGAATATGATGTACTCGGAGCAGGCACTCAGACATCAGATGACGGCAGAGAACAACGTTTTTTATATTTGGGAGGGGAGGGGATATGTCTCGTTCAGGTATGTGGGGCAAATAGAGGACAATACAGATCTTTTTCACCTTGAAAAAATTTATGTCATGCCCGAATCGCATGGACAGGGGATAGGCAAGAAACTTTTTGATACTGTTGTAAAGGCTGTACAACATTCCTCTACCGGACATGCCAGAATAGAACTGAATGTAAACAGATACAATAAGGCCGTTTCATTCTATGAGCATATTGGAATGCACCGGGAGAGAGAGGGGGATTTTCCTATCGGGAACGGTTTCTTTATGAATGACTACATAATGGTTTTGGACTGCTGATGTGGCTTCAACTATCTTGGCTTCTTTACTTTTTAGTTTTCTCTTTTGTCAAAGGATAACGCTCACAGGCGGATAGAGCGCATAATATCCGGAGTGAGCGTTAATTATTTGTATTATTTACAGGCTTTGTCTAAAGATCTCTATAACATCCTCTCTGCTTAGCACTACATAGCCTCCTTCGTTGATTGGGCATGCATCTGCATAGTTTTCAATATCTTCAGCCTTTGCTCCGCATTTGCTTATATTCATGGCCAATCCAAGTTCGCGCATCCATGCCTCCATAGTCTCTAATCCTTTAAGAGCTGTTTCGGCTGCACACGATGTCGGCTGTACATCCCATACGTTTTTTGCAAGACGTTCAAACTTGCGCACTGCTTCGTTGGAGTGGTTAATAAGAAAACGGTAGTATGCACCGCTAACGGCAGACAGGGTGTGCCCATGCGTAGCATCTGTGTAAGCAGCAACTGCCTGTCCTAACATGTGTACCATCCAGTCTGTAGATTTGCCACAGGCAATAAGCCTGTTGAGAGCCCATGTAGCTGTCCACATGATGTTTGAACGCGCCTCGTAGTCTTTGTGATTAGCCAGTGCTTTTCGGCTGCTCTTAATAAGTGAGCGCATAAGTCCTTCTGCAATGTCATCGGAGGTATTATCGTCTGAACCGGAGAGATACTGTTCCAGGATATGAGACATTATATCGTAGATACCGGCTACCATTTGCTGATGTGGCACAGTATAAGTAAACTCCGGATTAAGTATAGAGAAATCGGGATTGCGGAAGTAGTAGAACATCTTGCGTTGCTCGGTGTGTGATGAGATTACCGATCCCGAATTCATCTCAGAACCTGTACCGGCCATGGTGAGTATACAACCAACGGGAATCCACTGGCAGTCCATCTCTCCAAAGTTGTGGAAATAATGTTGCCATGGGTCTTTCTCCTGATAAGCACAGCCTGCTACAGCCTTTGCATAGTCGCAGGTTGAGCCACCACCAACAGCAAGAATCAGATCTACCTGCTCCTGTTTGGCCAAACGGGCACCTTCGAGTACTTTGTCAATGGTTGGGTTAGGCATAACCCCGGGCATCTCTATGATTGTCTTGCCTGACTCTTGTAGTATTTTTACTACTTGGTTATAGATGCCGTTCTTCTTTATAGAACCTCCACCGTATGTGAGCATCACCTTGTTTCCATAGTTGCCCATTTCTCTTGCGAGCTTGTCAAGAGCTTTCTTGCCAAAGTGTACTCTTGTTGTGTTTTGAAATGTAAAGTTACCTTCCATGATTGTTGTAGTGTTTATTTAAATTTAACATATAT
>CAVHKR010000182.1:0-3155 GCA_963636615.1 Acutalibacteraceae bacterium
AACCCGCGACCCTCAGCTTGGAAGGCTGATGCTCTACCAACTGAGCTACTTCCGCAATTGTGGGGAGAGCAGGATTCGAACCTACGAAGTCGTACGACAGCAGATTTACAGTCTGCCCCAGTTGGCCACTTTGGTATCTCCCCTAATTTACTTCAAATAACTTTGAGCCGATGGAGGGATTCGAACCCACGACCCGCTGATTACAAATCAGCTGCTCTGGCCAACTGAGCTACATCGGCAATATTTTTACCCCCTTTTCGTTTGGGATTGCAAAGATAGGTGTTTTGTTTTTATTTGCAAAATATTTTGGGGGATTTTTTAGAATTTTTAACTATTGCTTCTCCCATTCCTCCTTTAATAGAGCAGCTATCTCCTCAACATTGTATTTGCAGATGGTTGTGAGTTCGTCAATGGTGCCTTGTTCTATAAATTTATCGGGAATACCCATAGCTATAATCTTTAAAGGCCTCTTTGCTGCGGTATATTCAGATACTGCACCATACAGCCCCCCTTTTGTTACTCCGTCCTCTATTGTTATTATTTTGTCATAGTTGTTAAGGACTTTGTCTACAAGCTCTGTGTCTAAAGGCTTTAGAAAACGCATGTCGTAGTGTCCCGGGGTTATTCCCTGCTCTTTGAGCTGCTCTATTGCCTTTGAGACCCTGTTGCCGGTTGTCCCTAATGAGAGGATTGCTATCTGTTTTCCTTGAAGTATCTCTCTCCCTTTTCCCGGTTCTATATAGGTGTATTCGCCGGGGAGCGGAAGCCCCTCGCATTTTCCTCTCGGATATCTGATTGCGGTTGCTCCGTACTGTTCTTTGGTGGCGGAGTACATTATGTTTTGCAGCTCAACTTCGTTCATTGGAGCTGCTATTGTGATGTTTGGAATAGGGCGGAGGTATGCAAGGTCAAAGGCTCCGTGATGTGTTGCTCCATCTTCCCCTACAAGACCAGCCCTGTCTATGCAAAAGATTACTTTAAGGTTCTGAAGAGCCACATCGTGTACAATGTTGTCGTAAGCTCTTTGCAGGAAGGTTGAATAGATATTGCAGAATGGCAATATTCCTGCGGCTGCCAATCCTGCGGCAAATGTTACAGCATGTTCTTCTGCAATGCCAACATCAAAACTTCGGTTGGGGAAGGTCTCCATCATCCTTGTCATGGAACATCCGCTTGCCATGGCAGGTGTGATTCCAACTATGTTGGGATTGGATTTTGCCAAATCTATTATAGTATTGCCAAAAACCTCCTGATATTTTAGTCTGCAATCATTGCTTTTAGCCCTTTCTCCGGTCTTTATGTCAAAGATGCCGGGGGCGTGCCATACGGTCTGGTCCTGCTCGGCAGGTTTGTATCCTTTCCCTTTTACAGTTCTTACATGCAGAATCTTAGGGCCGTGTATATCTTTTATGTTAGATAATGTTGTTACAAGCTGACCTATGTCGTTGCCATCTATTGTGCCAAAATATCTGAACCCCATAGACGCAAAGAGTGTTCCGTTTTTGAGGAGCGCGGATTTTGTTGTAATCCAGAATTTTTGGATTAATCTTCTAACTCGTCCGTTGCCAAGCCTGTTCCATACTCTGTTTTTTATTCTGTTGTAGAGAGGTGATGTAGAGAGCTTTACAAGGTAGTTGTGCATGGCTCCCACATTCTTGTCTATAGAGATCTGGTTGTCGTTTAAGATTACCAATATGTCTGAATTCATAGAGCCGGCATTGTTAAGTGCTTCGTATGCCAATCCTCCCGATAATGCACCGTCCCCTATTACTGCTATTATGTGGTTATGCAGCCCGCGTAGCTGTTCTCCTACGGCTATACCAAGCGCCCCGGATATTGATGTTGATGTATGGCCCGCACCAAATGGGTCATATTCGCTCTCCCCTCTCTTTGTAAAACCACTCAACCCGTTAAGTTTCCTGTTGTTCTTAAAGGCCTCTTTTCTACCGGTAAGTATTTTATGTGCGTATGCCTGATGCCCCACATCCCATACAAGCTTGTCTGTTGGTGTGTTAAAGACATAATGAATACCAACGGCAAGCTCAACTGCGCCAAGACTGGCTCCGAGATGTCCCGGATTCTTTGCACAGCACTCTATCATATATTCCCTTATTTCCCTGCACAGAGTACCAAGCTGGTCTATGCTCAGTTCTCGTATCTCTTTGGGATAATTGATATTATCTAATAATCTCACCTCGTTTTTAAGTTTGTTGGGGGGCGCAAGTTACAACTTTTTTTGACAGTTATGATAAAAATGCCTAACTTGGTTGGCGTTTTTCGTGTCCTAAGTAAATTAATAAATCATATAATCGTGAATAATACAATTAAAACTCTAAAAGACTCTGCGGCCATGAGGTGGACCGCACTTGTGTTGCTGGCAATGGCAATGTTCTTTGGATATATCTTTATGGATATACTCTCCCCTTTAATGAGTATGTTACAGGAATATAGGGGATGGGATCCAACTGCTTACGGCAGATATGCCGGATCTGAGACATTCCTCAATGTATTTGTCTTTTTCCTAATCTTTGCAGGTATCATCTTAGATAAAATGGGGGTTAGGTTTACTGCTATCTTGTCTGGAGTTGTAATGGTAGCCGGTGCTTCAATCAATTATTTTGCTGTTTCCGATGCTTTTATAGGCAGCTCTGTTGAGGCGTTCTTTACTAACAATCTGAATATCTCGGATTCATGGTGGAATCTTACACCATTCTATGCAGGAATGCCCGCTTCTGCCAAATGTTCTGCAATAGGCTTTATGATATTCGGGTGTGGAGTGGAGATGGCAGGAATAACTGTTTCCCGTGGAATTGTAAAATGGTTTAAAGGTAAGGAGATGGCACTTGCAATGGGTTGCGAGATGGCTTTGGCAAGGGTAGGAGTTGCCGTTGTTATGGTAGGTTCTCCGTTTGTTGCAACAAAGATTGGGGCTACGGCAAGTGTATCGAGACCTGTTTTATTTGCGGTTATACTGCTTATTATAGGGCTTATCTCCTTTATAGCTTATGCGTTTATGGATAGGAAGCTTGAAAAACAGATGGGAGAGAGTGGAGAGGAGAAAGATGATCCGTTTAAGTTATCGGACCTTAAATATCTGTTTGGCAGCAAGGTCTTCTGGCTTGTAGCAATTCTGTGCGTACTTTATTACTCTGCAA
>CAVHKR010000183.1:0-3149 GCA_963636615.1 Acutalibacteraceae bacterium
GCATACAATAGAGCTATTGGAAGAGGGGGCAACAGTCCCATTCATAAGCAGATACAGAAAGGAGCGCACAGGACGCTTAGATGAAGTGCAGGTCATAGAGATAAAATATGAATGGACTCGGTTTACAGAGCTTGACAAGAGAAAAACAGCCGTACTCAATTCTATATCCGAACAGGAGAAACTTACAGCAGAATTGGAGAAGAGTATTGACTGCTGTATAGATATTCAGGCATTGGAGGACATTTATCTTCCGTTTAAGCCAAAACGCAGAACAAGAGCCACCATAGCAAGGGAGAAAGGGTTGGAGCCGTTGGCAGAGCTGATGCTTACCCTGAACATCCCAAACTTTAAACGGACTGTTGAGAGCTATATCAACAACACCGTTCCAACAGCAGAGGAGGTGCTTGCCGGTGCAAGAGATATAATAGCCGAAAAAATATCTGAAAACGCAGATATCAGAAAAGAGCTGAGAAACTTCTACAATAAAAAAGCAATCCTCGATTCCAAGATAGTAAAAGAGAAAGAGGAGGAGGGGGAGAAATACCGCAACTATTTCTCATACAGCGGCGATATAGCCAGAATCCCATCATACAGACTGCTTGCCATATTAAGAGGTGTAGATGAGGGGATATTAAGGGTCTCTGTAACCTGCGACAGCGACATTTGCAAGAAGATTATAAACCGCTTCCTTTACAGAGGGGAGAGATGCAGCAGCTTTGAACTCTTTAAACAGTTAGATGAGGCAGTGGAGGATTCATACAAGAGACTGCTGCACCCATCTATAGAGAATGAGACAATAAATTCTGCAAAAGAGCGGGCAGACATAGAATCTGTAAAGATTTTTGGGGAGAACCTGAGGCAACTGCTTTTGGCCTCACCTTTAGGGATGAAACGCACATTAGCCATAGACCCCGGCTTTAGAACAGGCTGCAAGGTTGTATGTCTTAACGAAAGAGGAGACCTGCTCCATAACGATACAATCTACCCTCATCCGCCTGTAAATGAAAAGGTGATGGCAATGAAAAAGCTCTCTAACATGATTGAATCATACAAGATAGAGGTTATTGCCATAGGTAATGGTACAGCAAGCAGGGAGACCGAATCTTTTATAAAGAGGCTATCCCTTCCGCAAGGGATAAAAGTCTACTCTGTAAGTGAGGACGGTGCATCTATCTATTCTGCGTCCCAGGTAGCACGAGAAGAGTTCCCAAACCATGACATTACAGTAAGGGGGGCTGTTTCCATTGGCCGCAGGCTTATGGATCCGTTAGCAGAATTGGTAAAGATAGACCCCAAATCATTAGGTGTAGGGCAGTACCAGCACGACGTAGATCAGACACTGCTCAAAGAGAAATTGGATGATGTTGTGGAAAGCTGCGTAAACACGGTAGGGGTAAACCTCAATACCGCAAGCAAGCATCTACTCTCATACGTCTCCGGCATAGGACCTGTCACTGCCCAAAACATAGTAGAGTACAGAACAGAGAACGGCTCTTTTTCTTCCCGAAAGGAACTACTTAAAGTTAAGCGGCTTGGCCCAAAAGTATATGAACAGGCGGCAGGATTTTTAAGGATTCCGGGAGCAGCCAACCCATTGGATAACTCGGCAGTACACCCTGAGAGATATGCTCTTGTAGAGAAAATGGCCAAAGACCTTGGTCTATCCCTAAGCGAGATTGTTGGCAAAAAGGAGATTGCAGATTCTATAGATATAGAGAGATATGTAACAGAGGAGGTAGGGCTTCCAACCCTAAACGATATAAAGAACGAGCTTGCCAAACCGGGACGAGACCCACGTACAAATATTAAAGTATTAGAGTTTGCCTCCGATATTCATACCATAGAGGATCTTAAGGTTGGCATGGAGCTTCCCGGCATAATTACCAATATTACAAACTTTGGGGCTTTTGTAGATTTTGGCATTAAACAGAACGGACTTATTCATATATCACAACTCTCAGACAGACGTGTAACAGACCCGACCAAGGTTGTCAAGCTGCACCAGCATGTAACAGTAAAAGTATTGGATGTAGATTTAAAGCGGCTCCGTATAAACCTGAAACTGTTATAGACCCCTTTAGCGTACTACAAAGAACGACTTGTCAATCAACGGAAGAGCGTTGCCGAAAGCAGCTTGTTGGAAACGACGTCTGTTGGAGGAGCGTTAGGATGCAAAGCATACTAAAAGGAACGACTCAGCTGTTTCAAGCTGACTGAGGGCAAAAGCAGTTGATTGACGCGGAGGGAAAACTGTTTCCGAATACATAACACAAGTGAATAATAGGCTCTCTATTGTGCATTGCTTTTAGATGAGTATTGTGCAAGAGCAACACCTACAATAACAACAACAATCCCTGCAATCCTGTGCCATGTAATACTCTCCTGACCAATGGCAGCTGCAGCTATGGCAGAGATGCCCGGGATTAGCGTAGAGAAGATATTGGCCTTGGTAATACCCAAACCCCTAATTGCATTTATCCAGAGAACAAAGGCAACACAGGAGCACAGAACAGCCAAAGAGACAAGCGGATACAGGACCTTAAAAGAGAAGAAATTGCCGCTTAAACCCTCTACCCCTCCGGCAAAAAGGAAGAATGGCAGGAAAAATGCCGCACCAATACCAAACTGCCATGTAGCAATTGTATAGTTGTTGTAACTGTCTGCAACCTTTTTGACAACAGTACCATACCCTGTTGCCCCTATTACCGCAACAAACAGCAGAACAAGTCCGTAAATATGATCTACAGAGGTATCCCCCTCCTCAAACGCCACCAATGCTATTCCCGGAAGCGTTATTATTATTCCAATTATTTTATGCAGCGTAAAAGGAATCCTGTAAAAAATCCTCTCAGACATTATACAGAAAACAGGTATTGAAGCAATTATAACGGCACTTATAGTTGCAGAATTTGTTGCAATCATTCCGTAAGACTCCCCAATAAAGTAGATGAACGGCTCAAAAAACGCCATTAGCACAAGCCATTTTACATCTGTCTTTTTAACCCTTTGCAGTTTACCGGCAAGCGAGCAGAACACAACAAGTATGACCGTTGCAGTAAAGAGCCTGATAAACAGAAATGTAAAAACCGGTATATTCTCATTTATTATCTCTTTAGTCCAGACAAAAGAGAGCCCCCACAGTATTATTG
>CAVHKR010000184.1:0-3137 GCA_963636615.1 Acutalibacteraceae bacterium
CAAACAGGAGGTTACCAACCTCAGGGATGATATAAGGTATATCTCAACCTGGGTGCCTGCACTTCACCGCAGCGGAGAGTTCTTTATCCTCTCTCCACTTTATTTTGTAGTTGTAGTGCTGCTGTTGGTGGCTTTTGCAGTTACCTGGCTGCTGCTTAAAAAATATTATGCGTTAAGGAAGGATGTAAGAAGGACCAAGAGCAGAAAAGCAAACAAGATAGCGGTAAAACGGTTGAATATAGCATTGGGATACCTTAGACAGAATCTTTCTGTTCCATTCTACGAGGAGTTGCACAAGGCTATCATAGGGTATGTGGCAGACAAGCTCTCCATTCCTTTTGCAGATTTGGATAAGGATAATATCTCGGAGAGATTAAAAGAGAGAGGGGTTGATGTTGCTGATATTGAGATATTGGTGGGCATTTTGGATGAGTGTGAGATGGCTCGTTATTCGGGCAGCGATATTGATGGGGGAAGAGATACTCTGTATGAAAAGTCTTTAGGGCTGCTCTCTAAGTTGGAGGATATTTTATAGTGTCTGACAGTGTAAAGTTTAATGTGATGAGAAGAGTTTTTAGAATATTGTTTTTTGTATCGGTTCTGGCTGTTGTAAATACGGCAAGACTTTATGCAGATAATACAGATTCATTATGGATAAAGGCAAACGATGCCTACTCTATGTCTGAGTTCAATAATGCTGTTGAGCTGTATGGTAAAATAGAGGCTCAGGGATTGGAATCTTGGGAGCTTTACTACAACATGGGGAATGCCTGTTTTAAATCGGGGAACAAGGGAATGGCCATTCTATATTATGAGAAAGCGTTAAAACTTAACCCATCGGGAAAGGATATATTGAATAATCTCTCTTTGGCAAGATTGCAGACTGTAGACAAGATAACTCCTGTGCCAGAATTTGTGCTGTCTACCTTTATAAAGAGGTTACAGAATATTTTAAGCTCCAATGCGTGGACATGGTTCTCCATACTTCTGCTTGCGGCCGTGTTAGTTTTGTTGCTATGTTACAGGTTTGCAGGCAGTAGCAGGATAAAGAAATTGTCATTTGCATTCTCAATAACGGCAGCATTGCTCTTTATATGCTCGTTTGTGTTTGCGGTTAACCTAAGGAACAGGGCTGTCAGTTATAACTACGGTATAATAACTGCTCCGGTATGCAACGTAAAGAGCGCACCTAACAGCGGAGGGGGTAATCTCTTTGTATTGCATGAGGGAACCAAGATAGAGCTGCTTGAACAGGTTGGAAGCTGGAGCAAGATAGAGATTGCAGATGGACGTCAGGGTTGGACTGAACAGAAAGACTATAGTATTATATAGCATATTATGAAACAGTTTTTTATTCTCCTATTTCTATGTACGGCAGGTTTGCCGGCTTCTGCCCAAGATAGCCTTAACAGACCATTTAGTTTTGCCTATCTGTCAGATATACATATAGCTGAAAACACAAACAGAATAGATGATGCTATTGCATGTGTTAACGATATTAATAATCTGCCGCAGATAAAATTTGTAATTATAGCAGGAGATATTACAGAGTTTGGCGCAGATGAGGAGATAAAAACAGCAAAAACAATCTTTGACAGGTTAGAGGTTCCGTATTACATAGTTGCAGGCAATCACGATGCAAAATGGTCTGAGAGCGGATGCAATACCTTTGTAAAGGTGTTTGGCTATGAGGGGTTTAATTTTGATTACGGTGGGATAAAATTCATAGGTTGCAACAGCGGACCAAATATGCGAATGGCACCGGCTCTTGTGCCAAGAGAGACAATAGTATGGTTAGACTCGCTGTCGCGCAAAATAGATCCTGCACAGCCGGTTTTCTTTGTAAACCATTACCCTATGGATACCTCTGTCCTTAATTATACTCAGGTTCTCGACAGATTGAAAAAGATAAACACCCAGTTTATTCTTAACGGACATTGGCATCAGGACAAAGCCATGACGTATGAGGGGATTCCTGCTGCAATAGGACGTTCAACTCAGAGAGCCGGCAAAGATGGTCCCGGATACAACATAGTTACCGTAAACGGTTCTCTTGTTACAATGCAGGAGAGGGTGGCAGATATTATAAAGGATGATAGATATACCGGTAAATCTGTAACAAAATCTCCATGGCTGATATTAAGAATGAGCAATGGAGCACCGTACAACAAAAATATCAACTATCCGAGACAGGATTACTCATGTAATGACAGGTATCCCAATGTAAAGGAGATCTGGAGAATAGAGGAGAGTGCCGATATAGGTTCGGGCGCAGTAGAGAGTAACGGAAGAGTGATATATACAACAACAGCCGGGAGTGTTGTTTGTGTGGATGGTAAGACAGGAGATCAGATATGGAATGTAAAGTTGGGAGGCAAGATCTTCTCTACTCCTGCTATAAGCGGCAATATTGTAGTTGTGGGGTGTACAGACAACTGTATTTACGGATTGGATCTTTTAAACGGAAACAAAAGATGGTCTTATAAATGCGGCAAGTCTGTAATGGGTGCCGTGAATATATACAAAGGTGTTGCATATATAGGAGCATCTGACCATACCTTTAGAGCAATCAATGCAAAAACAGGCAAACTTATATGGGAGAACAGAGATGTGGTCGGATTTATAGAGGCCAAAGCTTTTGTAGATAATGAACAGGTTGTGGTTGGAGACTGGGCAAACAGACTCTATTCCTTTAATATTAAAAACGGTAAGACGCAGTGGATATGGCAGAATAAAGGCAGCAGGATGTTCTCTCCTGCAGCTGTATGGCCTGTTAAGGCAAATGGCAGAATCTTCTTTGTAACACCGGAGCGGTATAGCTATGCAGTAGATGCCAAAACAGGCAAACAGCTATTTAGAGAGTATGGAGGCCGTGAATCTATAGGTCTGTCTCCAGACAGGAGCACCTATTACGTTAAGGTAATGAAAGATTCTGTGTTTGCATTCTCTACATCTCAGATAATAAAGGACAAAGATGGTATTGCGCACCCTAAGAGAGTATGGAGAGTAAGTGCAGATTTTCATTATGAGATTGCACCAACGCCAATCAACTCTGTTCCTAACGGCGGAAAAGAGGATAAAGGATTGATTTTTATACCAACAGACAAGGGTAACATTATTGCGCTTAACCTTATAGA
>CAVHKR010000185.1:0-3115 GCA_963636615.1 Acutalibacteraceae bacterium
GTTTTATGCAGGAGAATGAATATTGTATTTATCTTGCCGTCAGACAGATGTCTATATGAAAACCGTGCTCTTGTAACAAAATTGCTTGGAGAATCAAAATCTGCCATAAGCCGAGGTGTAAAGGATTTTTTCAGAGATTACACCCTCTCTTATACCGCTAAGAAGATAGATGATGCAGAGGGGAAATTATCAGCGGTTTGCCATTTGAATGATTCAACAGCTTTTTTTGAAGCACTTGCCGTGCATCTTTCAGAGAGAGGTGCAAATGCAGATAGCTTGCAAAACAGGTCAAGCCGCAGAAATGGTATAAGTGTGTACAGGATATTAAGTCTGTTAGAGATGGAACTTGCTGAATCTGCATCAGGTGGAGGGCTTGTACTTGTAATTCTTATGGGCACTTCTGCAGAGACTGAAAAAGGTTATGTATCAAACAGTCTGCTCAGTAAAGCCAATTTTAACATGCTGTCGTGCCAACTTGCAGGAGGCAGTAATTTAGGCAGCAGGAATTTTGTCATACAGTCCTCAAATCTTATAAGAGAATATGCGGCCAAATATACAGAATCTGCATTGGAGAACAGATTGCTCTATTTGGTTCCTGGAGGTGATTCCCTGCTTCACAAGCAATCGAGGATGAGAGAGTTTGAGGATGACCTGTACCTTCTCGATTTTCCCAACAACAGTTGTGCTGCCGGCGGATTAATATATCCCGGCCTGCATAAGAGAGTGTCGGGAGGTAAATTATACAGAGGGATAGAGATTCTTCTTGGGCAGATTGGCAGACGGCAAAGAATGATGGAGAGGGTGATAGAGAAGGGGTTTAGAATACCGGAACTACATGGAGGAGAGAGGTTAAAAGATTCAACTCTGTTCCCAGATACAGCGCGTGCTTTTTTTGGGAAAAGTCAGTTATATGCCTATTTCTAACTATCTTTGCGGAGTTTGTCTGATTAAACAGTTCTTATATGAGTATAAAACATTTTCTCTACTTTCTGTTGCTCTGGGTTGCCATTGGTTCTTGTGGCAGTAGAAACAATAATGACGGCAGAAATGGATTGTCTGAAGTTGAGATACTTTATTCAAGGGATCTCAAGATTTACGAGGGTGATTTGTACACCATTGCCGAGATAAGGAATCCGTGGGACACTGCTACTGTTCTGCATAGATATGTATTGCTTAAAGATGGAGCTGCCGACCCAAAGATTGCAAATGCCACTGTTGTTACAATACCTATTAAAAATGTAGCAGTCTATTCGGCTGTGCATGCCTCTATCATAGATCTTTTGGATGAAGTTGACGCTATAAAGGGGGTATGTGAGGGGGAGTATATAGATACAAAGAGTGTAAAGGAGGCAATGAACAGTGGGAGAATTGCCGATTTCGGAAGTTCCATGACTCCAAATGTGGAGATGATGCTTAATATGGGGATAGAGAATATCATTGCAACTCCGTTTGTGAATGGTAGCTACGGGGCCGCTGCAACCATAGGGGTGCCCATTATAGAGGGGGCAGACTATATGGAGGTGCATCCGCTTGGAAGAGTGGAATGGATTAAGTTCTATTCGAGGTTGTTTGACAAGAGAGAGGTGGGAGACTCGCTGTTTAACTCAACATGCAAAAGGTACAATTACCTTAGGGAGTTGGTTCTATCTGCTGAGAAAAAGGAGAATCCTACAGTTATGAGCGAGAAGATATATGGCTCGCAATGGTACACACCCGGAGGCAACAGCTACATATCAAAAATGTATAAAGATGCCGGGGGAGACTATATCTTTGCCGCAGACAGTTCATCGGGAAGTATAGCCATGTCTATAGAATCTCTTATAGAGCATGGAATGAATACAGATGTATGGTTCATAAAATACAATTTGGCGGAGGATCTTACATATAGGGAGCTTGAAAAGGAGTTTCCACTTTGTGCAAATTTCAAATCCTTTAAGAACAGGAGAATATACGGCTGTAATACCGGCAAAATCCCCTATTTTGCAGAGACCCCAATGTATCCGCAACATCTGTTAGAGGATTTTGTAATGATATTTCATCCGCAGCTTTTAAGTGACGGGCAGTTGAGATATTTTACTCCGCTGAATTAGCGGTTTTACAGCTTTTTAAGTTAGAAGTTCCCTATTACGTTAATTATATGTAATTTTGCATCTGTTAATCATTATATAGTATTATGGATAAGAAATTTCTTTTTAGATATGCCTCAACAGACGGCCTTATACTCTCATCAATAACGGTAGCATCACTGCTGTTTACTCCGCTATTGAGAAACGTACCTTTTGTAGGATACATTATAAATATAGCAAAAATAGCCGGATGTCTTACATTGCTCTACTATTTTATGAAGAGATATGCGGTGGCAAACAGTTGCAGGCGTTACGGAGAGTGCTTTGGATATGGCGTGCTTGTTTGTCTCTTCTCATCATTTGTATGTGCGGTCTTTTCATATATCACTTCAGCATTAATATACAGTGGTATATATGAACAGCAGCTGCTTGCAATGAGAGAGATGTTTGTCTCTTATAACTACGGCTCTGCTACAGACTCTTTTGAGTATCTGTTAGATCATTATGCTGTGATACTGTTCTTTTCCTCTATTGTTTACTATTTTGTAGTGGGTATAGTTTTCTCTGCGATTTTTGCAAGCTCCGTAAAGGTGAAAGACCCGTTTGCAAATGATGGAGAAAGTATATAATTTCTTTTGCAGCATATTATGGATATATCGGTAATAGTTCCCTTATATAATGAGGAGGAGTCGTTGGAAGAGCTTCTGCAAAGGATTCATGAGAGTTTAGATGCAGCAGCTCTCTCGTTTGAGGTGATTTTTGTAAATGACGGCAGCAATGATAACAGTTGGTCTGTAATAGAGAGGCTGAGCTCTTCAGATTCAGCCGTACACGGAATCTGTTTCAGGCGTAATTACGGTAAGTCTGCTGCTCTGTATTGCGGATTTGAAGCCGCGCAGGGGGATGTTGTAATAACCATGGATGCAGATCTTCAGGATGATCCCAAAGAGGTGCCGGAGTTGTACCGCATGATAAAGGAGGAGGGGTACGATCTTGTAAGCGGCTGGAAGAAAAAACGGTACGATAATGCTATAATGAAGAATCTCCCA